>NZ_DASYZI010000250.1:0-23824 GCF_035946395.1 Actinocrinis sp. | reverse complement strand
GGCCGATTCGGGCCCGGTTCGGCGCGACTTCGCGTGTATTGCCCATCCCGGCGGAGTGTCCGAGTGGCTTAGGTCGTGGTTTGCAAAGCCACGTACGCGGGTTCGATTCCCGCCTCCGCCTCCGGTGATGCTGATCCGAGTCCGACGCTCGCGTCAGTGCCAAAGCTCTTACTGCGTCCGCCTGCTGGACCCGGGGTCGCCGGGTCCAGCGTCGGGACCGGGCCTACGGGAGCAATCCCGGCGGCAGCGGCTGCTCGATGGCGAGTTCGGCGCTGCGCTGCGCGACGATCTTGCCGCCCTGGAGGATCTCGACCGTCGCCATCAGTTCGGGCGCGGTGCAACCGCCGGGCACGGTGTACGCCACGTTGCCGGTCGCCACGCTGCCGGGCGCGAGGGTCACCGACTCCAGCAGCGGGTCGATCACGGGGCAGCCCGCCGGCTGGCCGGTGGTGAAGCCCACGAAGTGGGCCAGCCACTCGACGCCCGCAGTCTGCGACACGTTGCTGCAATTGATGATCGTCCCGGTCAGCACGGAGCTCTGCCCGGGGAAGATCGCCGGCGGTTGGAAGGCCAGGTTGGCGATCTGGAGCGTCTGCGAGCCGGTCGAACACAGCGGGGAGGCCGCGGTGGAGGCCTGCGCCGCGGTGGTGGCGCCGCCCACGGCGGCGAACGCGGCCGTGCACGCCAGGATGACGCTCGCGGTGCGGGTGGATCTGCGCATTTCGAAACCCTCCGGTCGAAGGTGGCACAGGACGGTATCAAGGTGGCGTACGGCCGCCGGGACCACAATAGTCGAGGGCTTAATTAGCTCTCTGATTCGGATGCCGCCCGGCGTCGTCCGCACGTCCGGGTCGGGCGGGCCGTCCGGAGGGGGTGAAACGTGGCTGAAACCAACACGGTCCGGGCCGGCTGCGCCGCCTCGAATGCGATGCTCCTCGTCGAGCTGGGCGATAGATGGGATGAATGAGGCCGCAGTCCTGCTGGGCCTGCGTTGTCGGCGAATGTGCGGGTACTGGTATGCGCGGCGCTGATCAGGTTCATCGTCAAGAGAAGACCGGAATCGCGGTGCGCTCCGCGCCCGGCGCGGCCCTGTGAATGCGACAAGATCCTTTCGCAAAGGTAGGTTCTTTCATCTTGACAGGGCGCTCTCGCGGTGGAAACTTCCCGTTCTGACAACGATGTCAGACCCTCGGGCGCCCGACGGGGGTCGCGGCGGCACGCCCACGCCGCCGTATCGAGCCGAGGAGCGTTCCACATGCGCCCATTTCGATTTCGAAGAAGAGGCCTGAATCAGCTCGGGCCCTCCCGGAGGTCCCCGCGCCGGCTGCTTCGTGCCCTGACGGTGGTCGGCCTGCTGGGGTCGGCGCTGTTCGCGGCCGGTGGCGCCGCGCAGGCCGACTACACCGCGTCCAACCTGCCGGACTGGGCGATCGGCCCGTTCACCCGGCAGCCGCAGCCGAACCCGGCCCCGGTGCTGACGCCGGAGTCAGGGGCCTGGGACTCGCAGCACGTGCTCAACCCCGGCGTGGTCTACCGCAACGGCCAGTTCGACATGCTCTACCGCGCGGACGGCGGCGGCCCGGACGCGATCGGGCTCGCCACGAGCACCGACGGGCTGCACTTCACCCACAGCCCGAGCAACCCGGTGCTCACGGGCACCGTACTGCCGTACGAGTCGGGCGGCGTGTTCGACCCGAGGCTGTACGAGCTGAACGGCACGTACTACGCCTTCATCGAGGGCTACAACTGGTCGGTCAGCCCGCCGCAGACGATCATGGAGACCACCTCCACCGACCTGGTGCACTGGACCACGGCGGTGCCGATCATGCACACCAACTACGACCCCGCGGTGGTCACCGACGGCAACGACACCCCCGTGCTGATGAACACCCAGTACGGACCCAGATACGTCATGTACTACGGCGACAGCGACCCGGCCAAGGGCCGCTTCATCGCCTACTCCACCGACATGAAGACCTGGACCAACAACACCGCGTTCAACATGAACTTCCCCCCGGACTACAACCCGTGGGAGATCTGCATCACGGTCACCAACTACCAGACGGTCCAGAACGGCCCGGTCAACCACAATATCGTGATGTTCGTGGCCGGCACGCTGATGGCGCACGGCCGCTGGTACTACGCGATCAGCGAGGTCGAATTCTCCGGCACCAACCCGTCGCAGCAGCTCGGCCAGCTGACCGACACGGCCCTGAGCCCCGCGATGCCGTACGAGATCAACGGCCGCACCGCGAACACCGAGTTCATGAACTCGATCCTGTTCCATAACGGCCAGTGGTACATGTACTACGGCGCCGCCGACACGGTGATCGCCCTGGCGACCGCGCCGCTGCGCTCCGGCGGCCAGGCGGCGTTCACCTCCACCGGCTTCGAGACCGGCCAGCGCCTGCCGGACTGGGTCGACTCGGTGGACAACGGCGGCGGCCAGAGCGGTGGCATCAGCAACGTCGGCCCCTATCCCGGCTACGGACTGGCCGGGCCGGAGGCCGGGATGCGCAACGAGACCACGCACACCGGAAGCACGGCGCTGATGTACTCCGGCAACGCCAACGGCGCCGCCGCCGACTACGCGTACATGCAGATCTTCGACGTGTCGGCGCATCCGCCGGCCATCGACGCCAACACCACGCTGTCTTACTGGATCTATCCGACGAACTCGAACAACAGCACCTGCGTGGCGTTGGACATGGTCTTCAGCGACGGCAGCGCGCTGCGAAACCTCGGCGCGACCGACCAGAACGGCAACCGGCTGCATCCGGCCGGCCAGTGCGGACATCTCACGCTGAACCAGTGGAACCTGGTCACCGCGAAGATCGGCGGTGTCGTCGGCGGCCGGACGCCGGTGCGCATCGATCTCGGCTACGACCAGCCGGGCGGCAGCGGCTCCTACCGCGGCTACGTCGACGACATCAGCTTCAGCGGCTGAGTAAGGCAACTGAAATCTGAGGACTGGAACACCCGTGGGTGGCCGCCGATTCGGGCGGCCACCCACGGGCCCGGGACGGGTCGGTGTGGATTTACGAGAACTGCGACAGCCGGAAGTTCTGCGCCGCGGTGCCGTTACACGTGTAGACCTGCAACTGGACGCCGTTGGCGGTGGACGCGTTCGGGACGTCGAGGCACAGGCCGCTGTTTCGCGCCACGAACGTGTAGTAGCCGCCAGAACCTGCGACCGCCTGCCACTGCTGGTTGGTGCCGCCCCCGTACGACCAGGTCTGCACCGGCGTGCCGGGCGCGGTGGCCGACGGCCCGCCGGTCACGTCCCAGGCCTCGTTCTGCGCGGCCGCGTTGCGGTTGAGCACCTCGTAGTAGCCGCCGCCGGCCGACACGAACTGCCACTGCTGGTTGAGCGACGTGCCGCAGGCCCACTGCTGTACCGCGGTGCCGTTGGCGGTGCCGGAATTGGTGTCGTCCACGCACGAGCCGCTGTTCTGGTTGATGACCTCGTACCAGGCCGAGCTGTTGATGCCGCCGCCGCTCTGCGCCGCGAACGACAGATAGTTGATGTTCCAGCCGCCGGTGTCCTGATCGAGCGTCAGCACCTGCTGCCCGGCCGGCAGCGTGACGTCGGCGGTGACCGTCGCCCAGGTCTGCCAGCCGCCGGTGGCCGGGATGTTCACCGCGCCGCTCAGGTTCGCGCCGGACGAGTCGGACAGGTGCAGCGCTCCGGTCACCGCGGTCGGGGCCGCGAGCCGCAGGCCGACCGTGTACGTCCCGGCCGAGGCCACGTTCACCGTGTAGCGGAACCACTGCCCGGCGCCGGTCCAGCCGACGTCGTAGCCGCCGCCGGTGTCAGAGGTCGTCTCCAGGTCGACGCCGTCGGCCCGATAGGAGTTGGCGTTTCCGTTGACCGACGCGACGTTGTAGCCGACGCCCTGGCCGCCGGTGTCGTAGTTCTCTGCCTGCACGGTGCCCGGGACCGCGGCCGCGGTGCCGCCGTACGGACCCTCAGGGATCGAACCACCCTGCCAGCTGTTGTTGCTGACCGAGGCGGTGAATCCGGTGGAGTCGTCGGCGTACGCGGACATTCCGGAGCGCAGGCCGGTGACCGAGTTGCCGGTGATCGTGGCCGAACCGGACGGCGCCGGATAGTTCGGCGGGGAGATCACGATGCCGTTGCGCCACGGCGAGGTGATCGTGTTGCTCTGCAACTGCGTGTTCGTCGACGTCGAGAAGCCGATCGAGTCATAGACCGAGTCGACGATCGTGTTGTTGCCGACCGTCGCGTTGTCGACCACGCCGGTGCCCTGGCCGTCGCCGCCGTTGCCGATCTGTAGCGCGGGCTGGCCCTGGTTGTAGGCGTTGCCGCCGGACCGGACGACCGTGTTGCCCGACACCGTCGCCGAAGTCAGGTCATTGCCGTTCACGCCGAACCGGCCGACGCCGAGGCCGATGTAGCGGGCCGTGTCGGAGATGTAGTTGTTCTGCACGTGGTGCCCGCCGCCGCCGTAGATCCCGATGCCCTTGCCGCCCCAGGGCGCGATCAGGGAGTTGTTGGTCAGCGTGATGTTGGACATCGGCGTGTAGTAGGTGTTCACGCCGTTGTTGGTGTTGTAGTTCACCGAGTTGATCGCCATCGCGTCGTCGCCGGTGCCGCGCACGAAGTCGTTGGTCGCGGTCAGGTTGTTGCCGACGCTGTTGCCGAGCGAGACGTTGTTCAGGTTGATCCCGTCCGCCCAGACCGGGCCGACCCGGGCGTTGCTCACGGTGCCGCCGGTGCCCGAGGCCCAGTAGCCTGATTCGGTGTGCTGGGTCCAGATGCCGTCCGCGGACCAGTTGGTGCCGGTGGTGTCCATCGCGCCGCCGTCGCCGTCCACGGTCGCGCGGCTGGTGGCGTTCGCGTCGATGTGGAAGTTCGAGACGTGGCACGAGGTCAGGCCGAAGACGGCGCCCAGGCCGACGTTGTTGGGCAGCGGCACCTGGCGGTAGATCTCGCTGTACCACATGCCGGCGCCAGTGATCGTGATGCCGTTGGCGTTCAGCCCGGCGGTGCCCTTGAGGTAGAACGTGCCCTGCGGGATCCAGAGGATCTTGCCCTGGGACTGCGCCTGGTTGATGCAGTTCTGGATCGCGCCGGTGCTGTCCGTCGCGCCGGAGTCGCCGGAGCCGTTGGTCGGGTTGTCGTCCGCCACCGCGCCACAGCTGGTGATCGAGATCGAATTCGCCGGCTGGGAGAGCGGCGCGGGCGGGTTCTCCACGTCGATCACGTCGGCGTCGTAGTACGACGCCGAGTTCGCCGAGTCCTTGACGATCGAGAACGTGCTGCCCGCGGCGATCGGCGTGCCGGTGACGAAGGCGTGCGCCTCGTCCCAGAAGACTCGCGGGTCGCCGTCGGCCGGGTTCTGGTCGTTGCCGTTGTAGTTGTTGTTGCCCTCGTAGAGCCAGGTCTGCTTGGAGTCGACGTTCAGCGCCTGGCGGAACGCGCCGTTGACGTACAGGTCGAGCGTCGACGTCGTGCCGCCTCCGGACGAGGTGTCCGGCATGCTGTAGCGCAGGTTGACGAAGCTGATCGGCCGGCCGGTGTTGTTCGTCCACTGCACGGACTGGCCGGTGCCGGACAGGTGCACGTATGCGTGGCCTGATGCTTCGAGCGCGGCGCTCGAATACTGAGTCGTCGGCGCGGACGTCAGCGAGACGACGGATGCGCCGCCGCCGAGCGAGCCGGCCTCGGCTTCGTAGCTGGTGAACGGCGTCGTCGCGCCGGTGGTGGCCGCCGCGGCGATGGCGTTGTTGGCAGGGGCCGCGTTGGACGACGGTGGGGCTGCGGTGGCCGTGGCGTAGGACGCCCACAGCAGGCCGGCCGCGGCGGATGCGATCAGGACGGGGCGGAAGCGGCGTGGGGAGAGGTGGGTCGTATTCGAGCCTTTGCGCGCGCTGCGCATCGGAAACGCTCCTCGGGTGGCGTGACGATGGACGGAGCCGGGTCGTCGCCCGTCCGCACACAGGCGTCGCAGGACCCGTAGCCGCGGACGCCGCGCGGCGCGGGTCGTCAGGTCGTACGCGAAGCAGGGCCGTGACAGTTCACGAAGAACCGTCATGTCCCGGTTACGGCCGTGTCACGACCGTGTGGCGGTCAAGGTTGCATTCACCCGCTTTGGTGTCAAGAGCAAAGAACCTACCTTTGTTCGATCAAGACGTCTGTTTTGCGGTCTCGGATGATCGATTACTCCCGCACCGACCCGATGTCATGGAGTATTTTCCCAGCTCACTGGATTTTGATATTGCTCTGACCCTGATCTGCTGGTCAATTGCGTTCGAATGCAACCACCTGACCGCTGTTGACATCGGATGTATTGTGTCCCTTGGCTGGTTTGTAGGGCGGCTGACGCGGACGCCGCGCCCTCGCCCGCCGTTCCCGGCTCGGCGCATGCCGGACACGGCAGCAATTCCCGTCACCTTCCGGAAACACCCACCCGCACCGGAGGACCGTGCCTTGAGCGTTCGACGTCCCTTCCGCTTACTCGCCGCCGGCAGCGCAATGGCCGTGACGGTCTCGCTAGTCACCGTCGCCACCGGGCTCTCCCAGCAGGCCTCCGCGGCGACCCCGACCACCGCCTGGCAGAACGGCGCCTTCTCGGTGAACACCGGCGGCGTGGTCTCCCGCTCCGATGTCGTACTCGGCAAGCCGAACACCACGAACAGCCAGTCGCTGCCGCTTGGCAACGGCTCGCTCGGCGTCGCGGCGTGGGCGGCCAACGGCTTCACCGCGCAGCTCAACCGCAGCGACACCCAGCCCAACCGGCTCTCTCCCGGCCAGGTCAACATCCCCGGCCTGTCGACGATCACCTCGGCGTCGAACTTCTCCGGGCACCTGGATCTGTACAACGGGGTGCTGGACGAGTCCGGCGGCGGCATGTCCATGCAGGCCTGGGTTCCGGCCGGCAAGGACGAACTGATCGTCGACGTGGCCGGGGCGAACGCGAGCACCCGGATGACCGCGACCCTGAACCTGTGGAGCGGACGCTCACCGTCCACCGCCGCGTCGGGCGCGGTCGCCAGTTTCGCCCAGACCTGGGTCGACAACTCGCAGACCGGCAACTCCGGCCAGACCTTCGGCGCGATGGCCGCGATCACCGCGGGCGGGCAGAACGTGACCGCGTCGGTGGTCAACTCCACGCAGGTGCAGGTCGCCTTCAACCCGAACAGCAACGGCACGTTCCGTATCGTGGTCGCCTCGCCCAAGTGGACCGGCGGCGACCCGACGGCCACCGCCAACACCCTGATCGGCAGCGACACGACCACCGCGACCTCGTCGCTGCTGTCGACGCAGTCCTCGTGGTGGAACCCGTTCTGGTCCAACAGCGGCCTGATCGAGGCGAACTCCTCGGACGGCACCGCGCAGTACCTGGAGAACCTGCGCACGCTGTACCTGTACGACGAGGCCGCCTCGATGAAGTCCGGCGCCTACCCGGGCAGCCAGGCCGGCGTGGCCGACATGTTCAACGACAACCAGGACCACCAGGACTGGTACCCGGCCGGGTACTGGTTCTGGAACCTGCGCGGGCAGGTCGCCTCGAACATCAGCTCGGGCAACTTCAACCTGAACCTCCCGATCTTCGACATGTACCTCAACGACCTGCCGTCGATCGAGTCGTGGACGAGCGCGCAGATGGGCGGCAAGCCGGGCGCGTGCGTCCCGGAGACGATGCGCTTCAACGGCAACGGCTACTACAACGGCGGCGGCGCCAACTCGAACGCCTCCTGCGCGCAGGCCTCCAGCCCCAGCTACAACGCGCTGAACGTCACCAGCGGCGCCGAGGTGGCGCTGTGGGTCTGGCAGCAGTACCAGGACACCGGCAATCTCAGCTTCCTACAGAAGTACTACCCGATCCTCCAGCAGACCTCGACGTTCCTGTTCAACTACCAGAGTAAGGGCTCTGACAACTTCCTGCACGCCACCGCCAACGCGCACGAGACCCAGTGGGCGGTGAGCGACCCGACCACCGACCTGGCCGCCGACCAGGCGCTGTTCACCGCGGAGGTGTCGGCCGCGACCCTGCTGAACACCGACTCCTCGCTGGCCTCGCAGCTGCGTACCGCGCTGACCGAGATCGAGCCGTACCCGCGCGTCAGCCAGTCGAGCCAGACCACGCTGCTCAACGCGCAGCCGACCTCGGCCTCGGCGGCCGCGAGCTCGGACTCCGCGGGAGCCGACGTGATCGGCATGTCGTACCAGCCGAGCGCGGCGACTCACAACGGCGAGAACATCGGCCTTGAGCCGGTGTGGCCGTACGGCCTGATCGGCGACAGCACGACCGTGAACGGCGACAACCTCACCGCGCTGGCCACCCGCACCTACAACTCCCGGCCGAACCAGAACAACCCGGACTGGAGCTTCGACGCGGTCCAGGCCGCGCGCCTCGACATGGGCAGCCAGGTCGCCTCCGATCTGACCACCGAGACGGAGAACTACCAGTCGTACATCAACGGTCTGGGCAACCTCAGCAGCAACACGGTCGGGAACCAGCCGTACATCGAGCAGGCCTCGACGGTGGCCACCGCGCTGGACGAGGCGCTGGCCACCGACTACGACGGCACGGTGCGCTTCGCCCCGGCCTGGCCGAGCGGCTGGGACGTGTCAGGGACCGTGTACGTGCAGGGCGGCTCTAAGGTCGACGTCCAGGTCGAGGGCGGCACGCTGGCCACGGCGGCGATCCAGGCCGGGTCCACCGCGACGATGACCGTGAAGAACCCGTGGCCGGGCCAGCAGGCCCAGGTGGTCAACGGTTCCACCGGGGCCGTGGTCGTCTCGGCGACGACGGCGAGCACGTTCAGCCTGTCCACCACGGCGGGTACCTCGTACCTGGTCGAGCAGCCCTCGAACCCGACCACGTCGATGGCCTTCTCGCAGGTCACCGGAACAGCGGCGAGCGCGGCCAAGCACCTGGGCGGCAAGGTCCAGATCGGCCTCGACGGAGCCGGCCCGGCGTACGCGAACCTGGCCGCTTCGTTCAACGACGTCGGCATCACCGCCGACACCAACACCGCTCCCGGCAACTTCGACGGCGGCGGCGCGAGCTTCTCGGAAACCGCGCTGACCAACGCGGGCGCCGGGCCCGGCGCGTCGGTCTCGTCCTCCGGCGTCGCGTTCACCTTCCCGAACGTCTCCGCCGGGACCAATGACAACACCGTGGCCGAGGGGCAGACGATCACCCAGTCCGGCAGCGGCACGCTCGGTTTCCTGGTCTCGGCCAGCTACGGCCCGGCCACCGGGACCGGCTCGCTGACCTACACCGATGGCAGCACCCAGAGCTACACCATCACCTCGCCGGACTGGTTCTCGACCACGCCGCCGAGCGGCGGAGCGCTCGCGGTCAGCTCCGCGTATCAGAACCGGCAGGGCAATACGACGTACGCGGGTACCGGCAACATCTTCTCCGTGACCGTCGCGCTCACGTCCGGCAAGTCGCTCGCCTCGGTCACCCTGCCGTCCGGCGGGGCGCTCGCCTCGGGCACGGCGGCCATCCACGTCTTCGCCATCGCGGCCACCGGCGCGGGTTCCACCGGATCGGTGATCAGCCTTCGTGCTCACGCGAACAGCATGATCGTGACGGCGGACAACGCGGGCGCGTCTGCGCTGATCGCGAACCGCACCGCGATCGGCCCGTGGGAGTCGTTCGACCTGATCAACAATCCGGATGGGAGCGTGAGCTTCCGGGCCCACGCGAACAACATGATCGTGACGGCGGACAACGCCGGCGCCTCGCCGCTGATCGCGAACCGCACGGCGATCGGCGCCTGGGAGGAGTTCGACCTGATCAACAACTCCGACGGGAGCGTCAGTTTCCGTGCTCACGCGAACGGTGACATCGTGACGGCGGACAACGCCGGCGCGTCCCCGTTGATCGCGAACCGGACCGCGATCGGCCCGTGGGAGGAGTTCGACCTCATCCACGACTGATCGCCGATGATCGCCGAGATCTGCGCGACGTGGATCAAGGGCGTAGATCAAGGATGTAGGTCAAGGCAGCGTGCCCGCCCCGGAATCAGCGCCGATTCCGGGGCGGGCACGTGTATGTTCGGCGTGGGTCTGGATCGGGTGTCCGGAGGAGAGGCGTGCACGCCGAAGTGCTTCAGCAGCGTTTTGCGACACTGACCACTGCGCACGTCGCGGACGCCTGCATCCGCGCGGGCGTGCCGGTGCGCTGCGGTCCGGCCGCGATGCGCGCGGTCGAGCCCGGCAGTCGGCTGGTCGGCCGCGCGTGCCCCGCCCGGCACGTCGGTAGCGTCGACGTCTTCCTTGAGGCACTTCGGGCGGCCGAGCCGGGCGACGTGCTCGTCGTCGACAACGCCGGACGCACGGACGAGAGCTGCGTCGGCGATCTGGTGGCGCTGGAGGTTCAGGCGGCCGGCCTGGCCGGGATCGTGATCTGGGGCCTGCACCGCGATACGGCGGACATCCGCGCCATCGGCCTGCCGGTCTTCAGCCTCGGTTCGGTGCCCACCGGCCCGCTGCGCCTCGACCCGCGCCCCGCGGACGCGCTGGAGTCGGCGACCGTCGGCGCGTGGACGGTCGATCGCGGCGATCTCGTGCTCGCCGACGACGACGGCGTGCTGTTCGTTCCGGACACTGGCGCCGCGGACCTGTTCGCGCGGGCCGAGGCGATCCGCGACACCGAGCGCCGTCAGGCCACGAACATCCGCGGCGGCCAGACGCTGCGGGAGCAACTCGACTTCGAGGGCTTCCTCGCCGAACGCGCGCAGAACCCGTCCCTCACGTTCCGCGAGCATCTGCGTTCCATCGGCGGAACCATCGAGGAGTGAGAGCGGCCGAGGATTGGTGGCCGACGGGGCTGTTCATGCGGCTGACGCCGCGTGGGCTTGCGGGTTGAGGGCCGAGCGTGGCGGGGCGCAGGAGGCAGTCGCAGCCCCACGCAGCGTCAGCCGCATGAGTGACACCGCGCGGCGACCGGCGCGCGCCCGTCCCCCGGGCGGCTCGGCTCACGCCGACTGGCGCACGACGAGCACGGGATCGAAGATGCGCGAGACGATCGGCCGGTCCGGGTCCTCGATCTGGTCGATCAGGATGCGGGTCATCTCGGCCGCCATGTCCTCGACCGGCTGGCGGACCGTCGTCAGCATCGGCCGGCAGGCGGTGGCCGCGCTGCTGTCGTCGAAGCCGACCAGGGCCACGTCTTCTGGCACGCGGCGGCCGCGGTCGCGCAGGGTCAGCAGCGCGCCCTGAGCCATCAGGTCGTTGGCGGCGAAGATCCCGTCCACGCCGGGGTACTCGCCGAGCAGGTGCTGCGCGGCCGCCTCGCCGCTCTCCAGGGTGAAGTTGCCCTCGACGTACGGGACGTACGGATGGCCGTGGCGTGCCATCGCCTCGCGGAAGCCGGAAAGGCGGTCCTGCGCGGCCGGCACGTCGAGCGGCCCGCAGATCGTCGCGATCCGCCGGCAGCCCCGGCTGAGCAGGTGCTCGGCCGCCAGCCGCGCGCCCTCCCGGTGCGCGACGTCGACGAAGCTGATCGGCAGCGGCATGGCGGGGCGGGCGAACAGCACCGCCTGCAATCCGCTGTCGGGGAACAGGGCGGGCAGCGGGTCGTCGGCGTGTGTGGAGACCAGGATCGCGCCGTCGGCGTTGCCGCGCCGCAGGTAGGCGAGCACGTGCTGGTGATCCTCGTCGGTCTCGGCCGACATCAGCACCGGATGAACCCCGCGCGGTCGCAGGAACCTGCTGACCCCGTTGGCGACCCGGCCGAAGAACGGGTCCGCGAAGACCTCGCGGTTGCGCTCGTCCTCGTCGTCGTCCGGGCTGTCGCCGGCCCCGGACAGCACCAGCGCGATCGTGCCGGTGCGTCGGCCGACCAGCGAGCGGGCCGCGAGGTTGGGGACGTAACCGGTCTCGGCGATGGCCCGCCGGACCGCCTCGCGGACCGCGGGGTCGAAGTTGCGGCTGCCGTTGATGACGCGCGAGACGGTCGACCGCGACAGGCCCGCGACCCGCGCCACGTCCTCCAACGTGGGTGATGGTTGGAGGAGTTCGCTCATGATGGCTTTATAGCACGACTGGAGAGCGCTCCCCGGTTTGCGGGGGCGGGAAATCGTCTCGTGCGCGAGGTGTTCACGGTCCGCCAGTTGATTTCGGGGATTTCGCCCCGTTGCGGTACGGGCGATTTGCTCACTGTGAGGATGGACGGCGGGTCGCATCCCCACAGTGAGCGGTACTCAGAGTGGAGAGCGCTCTCCACTCGTGGGGAATATTCACGCCGGCACCGGCCGTCTGTCAAGAGCCCCGAGCGGGCGTGCGTCGAGCGGACGAGCCGGCCCGGGACTGCGTGGTCGGCGAGTCTTCGCAGGTGGAGCCGGGGCGATGCCGTTCGACCAGCACACCTGCTCGCGGCACTGTGCCGAAGCACCGAGTCCGGACCTGCCAGCGCGGGGCCCGGCCGCGAGGCCGTGAGCGCGGAGTCTTGACGCACCGAAAGACCCGCGTAACACTACAGCAATTGGGAGAGCGCTCTCCAATATCCGCCAATATCGACTCGCCTGTGGTCCACCAGTGCACCGATCAAACCGGCTCATAGCGTGGCACCCACAGGCCGGGAGCTCAGCGCCATCGGGCTGTTGCGCTCAGTCTCCAGCTTCTGACGCCGCGACGGGTCCGCGATCCGATTCGAGAGCTGTGCCGCCCACGCGGCATTGACATGGCGAGGACGTGAGCGTGGCGTCAGCACGATAGAGAGCGCTCTCCAGTGGCGGGGCCGTACGAACCGCCACAGGTCGCGTCTCGGGTGCCATGGCGCGACGCCGCGCGAATGCCCTCGTCTCCCTGTGCCTCGGCATTTTCCGTACCCACGCAGTACGCAGTAGGAGACGGCATGAGAGCCTCACGCAGCGCGTTGACGCGCTGGACCTCCTTACCTCAGCCCTTAAGAGTTCTGATCACTTTCGCCACCGCCATCGGTCTGGCGGCGTACGCGCTCGTCGTGGCCGGCCCCACCGCGCATGCCGCGCCCACGCTGTTGTCGCAGGGGAAGACGGCTACTGCGTCGTCGGTGAATGCTGGGAATCAGGCGTCGTTCGCGGTGGACGGCAACACCGGTACCCGCTGGGAAAGCGCATGGTCTGATCCGCAGTGGTTGCAGGTGGATCTGGGCGGTACCGCCACGATCAGTCAGGTCGTGCTTCAGTGGGAGAGCGCGTCGGGTAAGGCGTATCAGATTCAGACTTCGAATGATGCGGTGAACTGGACGTCGATCTACTCGACGACGACCGGTCCCGGCGGCACGGAGACGCTGAACGTCACCGGCTCCGGCCGGTACGTACGCATGTACGGGACGGTGCGCAACACCGGCTATGGCTACTCGCTGTGGGAGTTCCAGGTCTTCGGCACCATGGGCGCCTCATGCGGCGGCACGAACGCCGCGCTGAACCAGCCCGCGACCGCGTCGTCGGTGAACGCGGCGAATCAGGCGTCGTTCGCGGTGGACGGCAACACCGGTACCCGCTGGGAAAGCGCCTGGGCAGACCCACAGTGGTTGCAGGTCGACCTCGGCTCCAGCGTGAACGTCTGCCAGGTGGTGATCCAGTGGGAGACGGCGTCGGGTAAGGCGTATCAGATTCAGACTTCGAATGACGCGGTGAACTGGACGTCGATCTACTCGACGACGACCGGTCCCGGCGGCACGGAGACGCTGAACATCTCGGGCACCGGGCGGTACATCCGCATGTACGGCACCGCGCGCAACACCGGATACGGCTACTCGATCTGGGAGTTCCAGGTCTTCACCACCGGTGGCAGTCCGTCACCGAGCCCGTCCGCATCAGCGTCCGCATCCCCGTCTCCGTCCGCGTCGTCCACCGGCGGGACCGGCAACTGCACGGACCCGGTCATCTCGGCGTTCCAGCCGGTGGCGGCGTCGTCGTACAACGGCGCCAACGCCCCGGCCGCCGCACTCGATGGCCGCACCACCACGCGGTGGGAGAGCCAGTACAGCGACCCGCAGTGGCTCCAGGTGGACCTCGGCGGGCCGGCCACGATCACCTGTGTCGGGCTGAACTGGGAGACCGCCTACGCGAGCGCGTTCCAGATCCAGGTCTCCAGCGACGCGGTGAACTGGACGTCGATCTACTCCACGAGCACCGGCACCGGTGGCATCCAAACGCTGAACGTCTCAGGCTCCGGCCGGTATGTCCGCATGTATGGCACCGCGCGCGCGACCGGATACGGCTATTCGCTCTGGGAGTTCCAGGTCCACGGCACCGTCAACGCCTCGGGTTCCACGCCGACGATCCTGTCCCCGCCGACTAAGGCCCCTGCGACCACCGGTCAGTTCGCACTGTCAGCCCCCGCCGACAACGCGATGGTGACCAACACCCGCCGACCCGCCTTCACCTGGGCGGCCGTGTCCGGCGCGGCGCACTACCAGGTGTGGATCAACATCAGCCGCACCGACTACGACTGGACCGCGTCAGGCAATCTGCTCGACTGGTACACGAAGGTGGCCGAGCCGACCGGCACCAGCTACACGCCGACCTGGGACCTGCCGGACCGCTGGACGTACAAGTGGTTCGTCGTCGCGGTGTCCGGGACGAACACGACGACGACCTCGAACATCCAGACCTTCAGCCTCTACCTGCCGACCGTCAGCACGGTCAGCGACGGCGTGCCGGTCATCAACGGCATGCGGGACCTGAACAAGGACGGCGTCATCGAGCCGTACGAGGACTGGCACCAGCCGATCGCGACCCGTGTCAACGACCTGCTCTCGCGGATGACGGCGCAGGAGAAGGCCTACCAGATGTTCTACAACAACCAGGTCTACCCGCAGTCCGGCTGGATCTTCGGCCCGGCGCAGCCGAACGACCTGAACAACTACCTGCTGGCCTCGTCCGGGACGCGCCTGGGCATCCCGCCGATCGCGGCCGGCGACACCATCATGGGGTATCAGACCACGTACCCGGCGCAGAGCGCGCTGGCCGCCGGCCGCGACTATCCGCTGGACTACAAGCTCGGCAACATGCAGCGCCAGGAAGAGGTGCAGGCCGGGGCGCGCGGCGTGCTCGGCCCGCTCGCCGAACTCGGTACCAAGGTGATCTACCCGCGCATCCAGGAGGGCAACGGCGAGAACGCCGACGTCGCCGCCGCGCAGGTAAGGGCCCTGATCGCCGGGCTCCAGGGCGGTCCGGAACTGAACGACCAGTCCGTGCTGGTGACCGTCAAGCACTGGCCCGGCGAGGGCGCGGGCGGTGAATCAGGCATCACCTACGACGCGACCACGATCAAGTACACGATGATCCCGTGGACGGCGGCGATCGAGGCGAACGCCGGCAGCATCATGACCGGTTACGCCGGAGCCGCCTACCTCGACCCGACCGGCACGGGCGCCGGCAACAGCGCCCCGATCATCAACTACCTGCGCCAGAACATGGGCTACACCGGTCTGATCACGACCGACTGGCTGCCCTACGGCGGCTGGATCAGCGCCGCGCAGGCGGGCGCGGACGTCATGGGCGGCGCCGACCCGGGCTCCACCGGGTTCTCGATGACGGACTTCATGAACCAGGTGCCGCAGAGCCGGATCGACGACTCGGTGCGCCAGATCCTCACGGTGAAGTTCAAGCTTGGCCTGTTCGACAACCCCTACGGCGACCCGGCGAACGCGCCGTACCGCTTCCATCAGCCCTCGTACGTAGCGTTGGCGAACCAGGCGTCGCGCGAGTCCATGACGCTGTTGAAGAACGACGGCGTGCTGCCGGTCAAGCTGAACGCGGGCGACAACATCGTGGTGACCGGCGCGCGCGGCGCGGACGGTCCCGCGTGCTGCCTGTGGACCAGCTACTTCCACCCCGAGTACGGCTCGCTGGACTTCCTCGACGCGATCAAGGCGAGAGCGGCGCAGGCCGGAGTGAACGTGTATCAGGACACATCGCCGACCACGCCGAAACTCGCCATCGTCGCGGTCGGTGAGGCCTCTTACACACACGCGACGAACTGGCCCAACACACAGCCGTACCTGCCGCCGGACCAGGTTTCGATCATCCAGAACTTCAAGAACCAGGGCATCCCGGTGGTCGTGCTGCTGGTGCTGCCGAGGCCGTATGTGATCTCGGACTGGAACGGCCTGGCCGACGCCGTCGTGGTCACCTATCGCGGCGGCGAGGAGATGGGTCCGGCCGCGGCCAGCCTGCTGTTCGGCGACTACACGCCGTCCGGCAAGCTCCCCTGGCAGTTGCCTGCGAACACGGGCCAGGTCCTGACCGGCGGTCTCACGGACACCCTGGCCGACGCGGTGGACCACTGGGATCTGCCGTACGACATGGGCGCCACGTCCGCCGAGATCACGGACATCCGTTCGCACATAGCGGCGGGCCAGTCCGTACCGACGACCTACGGAACCCCGCTCTATCCCTACGGCGCGGGACTACAGGGTTGGCATTAGCGGACTGACATAGGGAGACCGACGCTCCCCGCCCCGGCGATCAGGGGCGGGGTTCCCTCGGATGGTGTAGCCGATCAAGCCGGTTGGACGCACACGCAAACCGTGACCAGTGGGTTGGTACGGAAGCGGCCGGTGCTACAAGATCGACTACACCATGACGAGGGGACACGGTTCGATCAGGGCGGGGAGCGTCAGTTCTCGATGGTGTAGCTCGGGTTGAGTGACTGGCCGGTACAGCGCACGTCACGAGTGTGACGCAGCAGTGATGAGCAGCAGTAATGAAACTGGAGCGTTGGCCCCGCTACTGGTCAGGTCGAGAATCGGTCACTCGGCCGGAGCTACATCCGTTCTCGATCGGGCTTGATCAAGCGCCCGGCAAGCACCCCTGGTCATCAGGCATTCGTGGTCTTTCATGGCCGTCCCTCAAGAGGCCGTCTTCGACCGTCCAACCTTGACCACCGCTCCCGGCTCCTCCTAGGCTTCCGACTGGAAAGCGCTTTCCGGAATGGAGCCGCACATGACCCGACGCGTCGTCGAGATCGCCCTGAACGGTGTCACCGGCCGGATGGGCTACAACCAGCACCTGGTCCGCTCGATCCTGGCGATCCGCGAGGCCGGCGGCCTGATGCTGCCCGACGGCACGCTGGTGTGGCCTGAGCCGCTCCTGGTCGGCCGCAACGCGGACAAGCTGCGCGACATCGCCGAGCGGCACGGCCTGAAGCGGTGGACGACGTCGCTCGACGAGGCGCTGGCCGACCCGGCGATCGAGGTCTACTTCGACGCGCAGCTCACCTCGCAGCGGCAGTCCGCGCTACGTGCCGCGATCGGGGCAGGCAAGCACGTCTACGCCGAGAAGCCGCTCGCCGAGACGATGGACGACGCGCTCGCGGTGGCCAGACTCGCCGACGAGGCGGGCGTCAAGGGCGGCGTCGTGCAGGACAAGCTGTTCCTGCCGGGCCTGCTGAAGCTGCGGCGGCTGGTCGAGGGCGGGTTTTTCGGCAGGGTGCTGTCGGTGCGCGGAGAGTTCGGGTACTGGGTCTTCGAGGGGGACTGGCAGCCAGCGCAGCGTCCGTCGTGGAACTACCGGGCCGAGGACGGCGGCGGGATCCTGCTGGACATGGTCCCGCACTGGCAGTACCTGCTGGAAGGCCTGCTGGCGCCGGTGCGCTCGGTCTATGCGCAGGCTGCGACGCACATACCCGAACGCTTCGACGAGCGCGGCGAGCGATACGCGGCCACGGCGGACGACGCGGCGTACCTCGTGTTCGAGCTCGAAGGCGGCGTCGTGGCGCAGATCAACTCGTCGTGGGCGGTGCGCGTGCACCGGGACGAACTGGTGGAGTTCCAGGTGGACGGCACGCTGGGCAGCGCGGTGGCCGGGCTGTGGGGCTGCCGCGTCCAGCCGCGAGCCGCCACCGCGCGAGCGGTGTGGAACCCTGATGTACCCGCCACGGAGCAGTACCGGGCGCACTGGCAGACCGTGCCGGACAACCACGTGTTCGACAACGCATTCAAGTCACAGTGGGAGGCGTTCCTCGCGCACGTGGTCGTCGGCACACCGTTTCCGCACGATCTGTACGCCGGGGCGCGCGGCGTGCAACTTGCCGAACTGGCCGTGCTTTCCGCTCGCGAGGGCCGTCGCATCCCCGTTCCGGAGCCGGCCCGATGACCGTGCCCCCGACGCAGAGCGCGACTTCCGACGCTACGGCCCGCAGCCGCGTCATGTTCGCCGCCGCACACGTCGTTGCCGACCCGGCGGTACCTCAGGGTCCCGACACACCTGCCGCCGTCGACTGGGATGCGACGCTCGCGTTCCGTCGCCACCTGTGGTCGCTGGGCTTGGGCGTGGCCGACGCGATGGACACCGCGCAACGCGGAGCAGGCCTGGACTGGCCGGCGGCCCGGAAGTTGATCGCGCGCTGCGGCGCCGAGGCCCGCGCCGTCGGCGGACTGCTCGCCTGCGGCGCGGGCACCGACCAACTCGATCCCGCCGAGGAACCGACCATCGCGCGCATCGTCGCAGCGTACGAACAGCAGATCGAAGTGGTCGAAGACGCCGGGGCGCAGGTCGTGCTCATGGCCAGCCGAGCGCTCGCCGCGATCGCGCGCGGACCCGAGGCCGGCGCCGTCTACGCCGAGGTGTATGGCAGGCTGCTGCCGCAGTTGCGTCAGCCCGCGATCCTGCACTGGCTCGGCACGCCCTTCGATCCGGCGCTGGAGGGCTACTGGGGCTCGCCCGACCTGGACGTCGCCGCCGCCCGCCTGCTCGGGATCATTCGCGCGCACGCCGCGCAGGTCGACGGCGTGAAGGTCTCGCTCCTCGACTCCGCCCGCGAAATCGCCATTCGCAGAGCCCTCCCAGCCGGCGTGCGCCTCTACACCGGCGACGACTTCCACTACCCCGAGCTGATCAAGGGCGACGAACACGGCTTCAGCCACGCGCTGCTCGGCATCTTCGACCCGATAGCCGCGCAGGCCGCCGCCGCACTGGCCGTGCTGGACCAGGGCGACACAGCAGCCTTCGACGCGATCCTCGGTCCGACGGTCCCGCTGTCCCGCCATCTGTTCAGCGCGCCGACCAGCAGATACAAGACCGGTGTGGTCTTCCTGGCCTACCTGGCCGGCCACCAGGACCACTTCACGATGATCGCCGGGGCACAACGCAATCGCTCCACCGAGCACCTGGCCGAGCTGCACCGCCTGGCTCAGCAGGCGAACATCCTCCCCGATCCCGAACTCGCCAGGGACCGCATGAACAAGATCCTCACCGACGGCGGGCACTCATGACCGCCCCCGGCCTTGAGCGCTTGGCCCTCAACACCGCGACCACCAAACGCTGGACCGCCGCCGAGGCGATCGAAGGCTGCGTACGCGCCGCAATCCCCGCCGTCGGCCTGTGGCGTGACCAGGTAGCCGCCACCGGCCTGAGCAGGACGGCGGAGCTTTCGCGGGCAGCCGGAATCGCCGTGACGAGCCTGTGCCGCGGCGGGTTCTTCACCGCCGCCGACGCGCACGGCCGTGCCGCCGCGATCGAGGACAACCGGCGGGCCGTCGAGGAGGCGGCGACGCTCGGCACCGACGTCCTGGTCCTGGTCTGCGGCGGCCTGCCGCCTGGCAGCCGTGACCTGCCCGGCGCGCGGCAGATGGTCGCCGACGGTATCGCCGAAGTCGCCCCCTTCGCCGCGCAACACGGCGTGCGTCTCGCCATCGAGCCGCTGCATCCGATGTTCTGCGCCGACCGCGCGGTCGTCTCCACGCTCGGACAGGCCCTCGACATGGCCGAATCCGTCGATCCCGGGCCCGCGTCGCCGAACGCGGTGGCGCCGGCCGTCGGCGTGGTCGTGGACACCTACCACCTCTGGTGGGATCCGCAGCTGTTTGCGATGATCGACCGGGCCGGCCCGCGCATCCTGGCCTTCCAGGTCTGTGACTGGGTCCTACCGCTGCCCGCCGACGCGCTACTCGGCCGTGGCCATGTCGGCGACGGTTGCATCGACATCCGTGCCATCGCCGACGCCGTCACCGCCGCGGGCTACCGCGGTTACACAGAGGTTGAGATCTTCAACCAAGAGGTCTGGGACACGCCGGGCGACGAGACGCTCCGCATCATGGCCGACCGGCATCGTCAGTACCTGACGTAGTCTGTCCGTGGCTGGTGTCGATCACGCAGAACCGGTTGCCGTCGGGATCGGCGAGCACGATGAAGTCCGCGTTCTGCGGATAGAGATCCCAGTCGACACGTTCGGCGCCGATCGACACCAGGCGGTCGACCTCGGCGGCTTGGTCGGCGGTGTTCGCTGCGTACAAGTCCAAGTGCACGCGTGGATGTTCTTGCAGCGGAGTATCGCTCAGCGCCAGCGAGAGCCGCGGCCCCTCTGCGTGCCCCCGGCGCGGCACCAGCACCACCCAGGTGTCCTCGATCTCGTCGCGCGGACGGTATCCGAGTGCTTCCATCCAGAACGCCGCCGCGCGCCGCACGTCCGAGACGCCCATCACGACCGAGCCGATTCGCAGCATGTGTCCATTCTGGCGCGGTGTTGACGACACTGTGGTGACGGCGCCGTCTGCGCGCCGTTATCCTCGACGCGATGACAACGCTGTCAGGCGGCACCGAGAGGGAAGGCCGCGATGAGGGGGCCGCGATGACCGGGCACACGCCCACCGAGCCGAACCGGCCGACGCTGCGGCAGGTCGCCGAGCTGTCCGAGGTCAGCCTCAAGACCGCCTCGCGAGTGTTCAACGGAGCGCAGTACGTCGCGCCCGACACGGCCGCCCGGGTGCGCGCCGCGGCCGAGCAACTCGGCTTCCGGCCCAACACGATCGCCCGCGAACTGCGCGCCGGCGCGCGTTCCGCGCTGGTCGGCCTGATCATCGGCGACGTGGCGAACCCGTTCTACGCCCGGATCGCCCGAGGCGCCGAGCGCAAGCTGCGCGCCGCCGGCCTGAGGCTGATCAGCGCGAGCAGTGACGAGGACCCGTCGCTGGAGCGAGCGCTGGTCTCGGACCTGCTGGAGCGCCGGGTCAGCGCGATGCTCATCGTCTCCAGCGAGACGGACCACGGATACCTCCAGGCCGAGCGCAGCCTCGGCACCCCGCTGGTCTTCCTGGACCGCGCACCGCACGACATCGACGCCGACGCCGTCGTACTGGACAACCGCGGCGGCATCACCGACGCGGTGCACCACCTGCTGCGGCACGGCCACCGCCGCATCGCGTTCGTCGGCGACCTGAACCGGCTCCCCACGCACTTGGAGCGCGTCGCAGCCTTCGAAGAAGCACTCGCCGAGGCCGGCATCGCCGACTGGAACGTGTACGCCCGCGACGGCGCCCACGACGCGGAGGCCGCCGAATCCGAGGTCCGCGCGCTACTCGCCCTCCCACGCCCTCCCACCGCCCTGATCACCGCGAACAACCGCATCACGACCGGCGCACTGCGCGCATTGCGCGGCCGGGATCAGCCACCGGCACTCATCGGCTTCGACGACTTCGACCTGGCCGACCTGCTGGACGTCACGGTGATCGCACACGACCCCGAGCGCATGGGTGAACTCGGCGTCGAGCTGCTCCTCGACCGGCTGGCCGGACGCGAGGACCCCGCACGCAGAGTCCTGATGCCGACCCGCCTGCTGCCCCGCGGCTCAGGCGAGCGCCGCGCCGGGTAGCTCGGATGCGTGTGGAAGAGCATGCTTCAACCCATCTGGGTGACTGGGCGTACAGAGCGCTATCGAAAAGTTCGCGCGCGTGCGAAAATCGCACCGTGAGCGATCAGCTGGACTGGGTGGACATCGGAGCCAGACTTCGGCAATCACGGATTGCCGCCGGGCTCTCCCAGGATCAGCTGGCCCGGGCCATCGGCCTGGAACGAACCATGGTGGCCAAGGCCGAAGCAGGCGTCCGTCGGCTTGACGCCTTGGAGTTGTCGCGAGTCGCCGCCGTGCTCGGGCTGCCGATGGCTCATTTCCTCGCACGACCACCAGCGGTTCTCTCTCGGCGTACCGAGCTTGCGGAGGATGCGAACGCAGACGCGGCACGTAACGCGTACCTGCTTGAAGCTGAGCTGGCATCGTGGCTTCGCGATGTCCGGCAGCTCATCGGTCTCGGCGTACTGGATCATGCTCGGCCGGTGCGTTATCCCGGAGCGATCAGGGATGCGGCGGACGCTCGCGACGCTGCGACCTGGCTCCGCAACGAACTCGGCGCGGGGAACGATCCATTGGGGTCTCTCCTGCAACTGTGCGAGACTGCCGGGCAACTGCTTCTGGCCGCTGACGTTCCAGGAGAAGGCGCCTCTGCACTCGACGGCGACCTTGCGGTGTGCGTGGTGAGCAGCCGGAGCGAACCTGGCAGGCGCCGTTCGACCGCTGCGCACGAACTCGGACATCTCGTCATCGGTGACGAATACTCGACAGATCTCGCGGTCCACAGTTCGCGGGAGGATCGCGAGCGCGCCGTGGACGCCTTCGCCGCCGAATTGCTGCTGCCTTCAGCAGCGGTGAGTCACGCGGTTGCGGCCTCGTCGCTGGAGGGCACCCGTACCGCCCTGGTACGGCTTGCGGCCGTGTACCGGACATCCTGGTCCCTGGTCCTGCGCCAGGCCGAGCGTGCCGGGGTCATCGATCAGCGGCAGTCGCTCGCCTCTCGGGTGCCTACCCGCGCAGAGCTCATGGACGCCGCCGGTTGGGTGCCGGAACCGGATCTGGAGCAGCTTCGCGTGCCGCCCTCGGTAGCCGCTGCTGTGATGAAGGCATGGCGGAGAGGGTTGATCACTCCTGCCCGGGCCGAGGAGCTCAGTCGAGGCCAGATCAGCGCGGATGACCTCGCTTTCGCGAGTGACGTGGGCGAAAAGCCGTGAGCGCCGACGCTGTTGCGCAACGAGGGCTTGTCTTCGACACGATGGTGCTCAGCGCGTTTGCCGAGGCGGATCGCCTCGATGTTCTCGGCAACCTGCTCGTCGGCGACATGTGCTATGTGACGGATATCGTCCGCGATGAGATCCGGCGTGGCCGGGCGCAGTGTCCGCTGCTTTCGGCCGTCGAGAACGCCGAGTGGCTTGGAAGCGGGCATCTCGCCACCGACGCCGAGCTGCTCGCCTTCATCCGCTGGACCGACCGCGTCGGTTCAGGCGAGCGCGATCAGGGTGAAGCGAGCGTCTTCGCATTCGCAGAGGTTCACAGCGTGACCGCGATAACGGATGACCGCTCAGCCACTCGTGTCGCACGGACCTATGGTTTGGATGTGCACGGATCCTTGTGGCTCATCGCCGGTTTCTGCGCCGTAGGCAAACTGACCGAACATGCGGCGAGCGGCCTCATCGAAACGCTGCGAGCAGTCGGACTGCGGCTGCCGTGCACTGGCAGTCAGTTCCCGGCCTGGGCGAGGGTGAACGGATTGTTTGCCTAGCTTCCTCAGCCCAGTACCGAGTAACCTTCGACACATACCACCCGGCCCCTCTGGGGCCGGGTTTTCTGTTGTCGGATGGCACCTGCGTTCGTCGGCAGGGCTGCGTGAGCCAATGGAGGTAGCGGCGGGCGGCTCGCAGTGAAGTGAGGAGCCGTGTGGTGCGTGGCCGTATTCGGTTCCGGCGGAGCCGGGCGGGCCGCAAGTGGTTGCGCGATGTGGGCGTGGCGCGCGTGGCCGGGCGTGTGAGGTGTTGCGGATCGGTCTCACGATCCGGACGGTGGGGCGGGGAATTTCGGGTGGTTGGGGCGCGGATTTTTGCGGGGGCGCGAACAAGGGGCTGACCAGTGCGGTTCCGCAACGGCGGGACGGTTCGGGGCGGTGGGGCGGGGTGGTTGCGGAACTTCTGGGAAATCTTGACAGCGCGTCGCGCCGCGGTCAGCCTCTCCTCAGAGCGCTCTCCCCTCGCGTAGTACCCACTACAACGTGAGGAAGTCACATGGCTGTAAGCCAACGGGTGT
>NZ_DASYZI010000249.1:0-13383 GCF_035946395.1 Actinocrinis sp. | reverse complement strand
TGAACGGCTGGCGGCGCGGCGCACCGACGGCACGCCGTTCCCCGCCGAGGTCAACACGGCTGCGTTGCCCGACGACGGGGACGAACTGACCCTGTACGTCGTGCGCGACCTGACCGGTGTGCTCGACGTCGAGGCCGAGCTGCGCCGACAGCAGCGCCAGATCGAGCTGATCCTGCGTGCCGCGTCCGAGGGCATCATCGGCATCGACAGCGAGGCCCGCATCGTGCTGGTGAACCCGGCCGGTGCGCGGATACTGCGGCACCGGGCCAGTGACCTGGGCGGTCAGGACGTGCACGAGTTGATCGCGCACTCGGCCGCCGACGGCACCCCGATATCGGCAGACAAGGTGCTGCTGATCGACAGCCTGCGCACCGGGACGAAGCACCGCTCGCTCGACGAGGTGCTGTGGCGCAGCGACGGCAGTTCGGTGACCGTGGACGTGACCACCGCTCCGGTCTACGAGGGCGATGTGATCATCGGCGCGGTGATGACCTTCGAGGACAACAGCGAGACGCGCGCCGCGGAGCGCCGGGCCCGCGAACTGGCCGAGGTGCTGGACCACGACCTGCGCGCGCCGCTGGCGGAGGTGCTCGCCGAGCTGCGCGAAGTGGCCGATCTCGGCATCGGCGAGCTGGGACCGGCCGTGCGGCAGGTGCTCAGCTCGACGACCTCGAACCTGGCCGAGGTGGCGAGGCTGGCCGACGACATCGTCGACTACCAGCACATGGTGGTCGGCGACACACCCTGCGAGACGCAGAGGATCTCCCTGTCCTCCGTGGTGGACGCCGCGGTGGAGGCGACGGAGGCGGACGCGGCGGCACTGGGCGTCGACCTGATGGTGCACACCGCCGATGTAGAGGTCGCGGTCGATCCACAGTTGTTCGCGACGATGCTGGCGCATCTGCTCGCGGACATGGTCAACGCCGCTCCGGTCGGCGGCAAGGTGGTGGTGACCGCGGCGCGGCGCGGACCGGTGGCCCGGATCGAGATCCGCGGCCCGCACACCGGCGGCGGCCCGCTGCATCTGCCGATCGCGCGCGCGATCGTCGCGCAGCACCGGGGGACGGTGACGACGCACCGGATCTCGGGCAAGGGCAACACGCACGTCGTCGAGGTGCCGCTGGAGGGTTCGGCAGACGACGGCAAGGGCGGCGGCGCGGCGGCGATCGCGAACGGCACGCGGGCGGTTCGGGTGGCGCAGATCCTGCCGACGTCGCGGGTTCGGCCGCCTTCGAGCAACAACAACGGCAACAGCAGCAATGGCGAAGCGGTCGAGGCCGTGGCTGCGTCGGGCCAGGCGGCGCCGGTGGAGAAGACCAACGGTCACCACACGAGCCACGGCGCGGACGTGCGGCGGCCGGTCGTCTCGGCGGCGGCATCGGGGCAGAACGGGCAGGCCCGGATCCCGGCGCAGGTGCGCTCGTCGCTGTCGCGTTCGTCGGGAATGAGCTCACTCGACCTCAAACCGAGTAAGCCGTTGCCGACGAGCGACGTGTGGTCGCGCCCGCAGCGGGGTCAGGCGGACGCGGATGAGGCGCAGACGCCGCAGTCGGCAACGCAGAACGACGAGGCGGAGGCGACAGGGACCGGAGCAGGGGCGGCGGCGACGCAAGGACCCGCCGGCGCGGAAGTGACCGAACCGCAGGAGCAGCAGCCCTGGCAGCCGCAGGCCGAGACGGAAACCGCGCAGGCCGGGACGAGGACGTGGGCATCGGACGATGACGATCAGCAGGTCGCGGGGCCGAAGCCGCCAGCGGCTCCGGCGGGGACTGGGGCGGGGCCGGGCGCTGGGACGGGCGTCACGATCCGGAAGCCGACGGATTCGAACGCTGGGGTGTCGAGCGCCGCGTCGTTGAGCGCTGTGCCGTTCAATCCGGTGCCGGTGAATCCCGTGACGCCGAACCGGTTCACGATGCAGCCTGTGCAGCGAGACGTGGAGAAGTTGACGCCACCTGCGACGGCTACGCCAGCGCCTGTATCGGCGGGCGCGGATGAAGTTCAGCCGCGGGGGCGGCGGCGGGCGGTCACGCCTGATGCGGCGACCGACAACGTGGATCAGAGCAGCTCCCAGACGAGCGTTGCTGCTTCGGATCAACTACACGGTACGACGTCGAACGCTGCGAGGGCGCTGCACGAGCCTGGTTCACGGGCAGCGAGCGGCGGAGTTTTGGATGACTTGCCGACGCAGGTAATGCCGGCGATAGTCGTCGACAGCCCGCGTACTGCTGCTGCTTCTGCTACTTCCGAGCCTGCGGCGAGAACGGGCGGTGTTCAGGCGAGTGCGGTTGAGACGAGTGCTGCTCGGTCGGCTGCTGGCGGCGCGACAGTCACGCGACCGGCGACTGGCGAGGCGAGCGGGGAGCCGACGCTGCTGCTGTGGCCCGAGCCGGACCCCTCGACGATCGACCTGCTCGACGAGCGCGGGTACGACGCGCTGCCACTGGACAACTTCGACGCGCTCGCGCGCACGATAAACGAGCGCACGTCACAGGGCTCGATCAAGCCGAGTGCCGTGCTGGTGGACCCGATCGCGGCACCGATCACCCGGCGCGGCCTGCGGATACTGCGCGGCGCGGCGATCAACGCTGGCCTGCCGATCCTGGTCACCGCCGGGATCCGCGGCGGCGCGGCCGAACCACCGCAGGGCCCTGATCCGGCGCTGCTGATCCAGGCGCTGACGCCGCCGGCGGTCTCACTGCCGCGCGTGCTGCTGATAGAAGCGCGCGAAGACCTGGCCGAAGCGATGAGCCACTCGCTTGAGCAGCAGGGGATGCAGGTGCTGCTCGCGGCGACCGACCTGGAGAGCATCAAGCGGGCGTCCGACGGCGTGCCCGACGTGGTGCTCATGGATCTGATGCAGATCCGGCGGCGGCGCACGGGGATCATCGAGTGGCTGCGCGACCGCGATCGGCTGACCACGACACCGATAGTCGTCTACACCGCATTGGGCACGGACTCCGCACAGTTCGCCAGCGGGCTGCGCGGCGGCGACGCGGCGCTCTACCTCGCCGAGCGCGCCACCGACGGCGAGGTCGCGAATCGGATCGGTGACCTGCTGGCGAAGGTCTGCCCGGCCGGGTAACCGGATGGGGCGCAAATTTGTCAGTCGTAGGGGATAGCGTGGAGCTGCGAGCAGTGTCGCTTACCTCGAATTTCCGTTCCCTGTGTCCTGATTTGCATGGCTCCGCACCGTTGGTACCTGGGCATACTGCCAATGTCGTACGTGGTGGGACTGTTGGAAACGGCACTTGTTCAGTACCGTCGGTGCATGTTCGGCGCGTTGCACCCCGAGCACGTTCCCTACCGCTGCGACGCCTAGGCGGATTCATGATGCTGTCCATAAGCCGTGCTCCGGGAGCGACCCGATGAGTCTGCCTCCCTACGACCAGTCCATCCGTGATTTCGAGCGGCACTTCCAGGTCGTGTTGCCCGATTCGGTGGGACAGGCGACCGTCGGCTTCCGGGACGGCGTCTGGTACCGGCTCAACGCCGGCGCGGCGCACGCGGTGCCGATCCGCTCGGCCATCATCCTGTGCCCGCACGCGGCCGGGTCGATCGTGCAGATCGTTTGCTGGTGGATGCGGGAGAACGCGCGCATGCCGCGCGCCCTGGACCTGGCGACGGAACTGGCGCTGACGGTGGGCGAGCTGGCGCGTAAAGCCATTGAGGAAGACCCGCTGGGCATGTCGCTCGGCGCGGCGCCGTCGAGTTTGTCTCCGGGTTCGGTCTCGTCGGCGGGTCTGGGCGTACCCGCGCTCGGTCCGGGCCTGGGCTCACCGCTCGACGGGAACCCGTACGGCAGCGGTTCGTACGGCGCGGACCCGTACGCGAGCCAGCCGTCGTCCGCCCCGGTTCCGTACGAGCCCGCATACGCCGCGGCGACCACGATGATTCCGCAGATCACCCCGGAGATGACCGCGCCCGGCCGCTCCTTCGGCACGGCGCCGCGGCCGGCCGGCCCGATGCCGGGCCTGCCCGCGCTGCCGCCGGCGCCGTCACCGGGCCGCCCCGGACCGGTCGCGCCCGGCTTCGGCGCACCGCGCGGCCAGGGAGCCATGCCGGGCGGACGGCCGCCGATGGGTTCGCAACCCGGACCGGCAGGTCAGTCGGGCGGTTGGGACCGGCCGAACGGCTTCGACTCGCGCGGCGGGCGCCCGGCGGGACCGCCGCCGCGCCAGCCGGGTTACGACGACGATCCGCGGGACGACTTCTTTCGTGGCGGACCGCCGCAGCAGCAGCGGCGGCCGGAGCGGGATGACTATGACTACCCTGGCCCCGGCGGTGGCCGGCCGCAGCCCGGCCGTTCGGGATCGGGGCGCCCGGACCCCGATCGCTCATGGTGAGGCAGTGTTCAAGTGCAGCTGCGGTCTTCGTGAGGCTGCCTGTAAGAGCGTGGGAATATAGGACTGGTTAGCCGATTCGGGCTACAGGTCCGTCGATCCAGTCCTTGTCGATGTCGAGGGTCACGCCGCCGTGCGTCTCCTTGTGGCCGCCGGTGAACTGCTTGATCCGCTGGTGCGGGGTCCACGAACCGTCCGGCACCGCGGAATCCTGGACCGTGCGGCCGTTGTCCCAGCGTGCGATCCACAGTGCATCAGGGCGGGCCAGGCCTGGCGGCCTCACGTGCGCGAGGTCGGTGATTCCGGAACCGGCGGAGGAGTACAGGCCGGCGAGGTAGCCATGCGTGTGCAGGCGGTTCGTCCATGTGCTGAGGTATTTCAGAACCGTGTTCGTACACGCGGTGTCCCGGCGGCTGTAACTCTCCAGGTCGAGGTAGATCGCGCTGCCGTGGGCGACGCCGAGCGCGACGGCGTGGGCCGCCGCGTCGTCGGCGGCGGCAGCGGCCTGGTTCGAGGTGGTCTTCGCGCTCATCAGCGCCAGATGCGGCTGGTGCGAGCACGGGGCCTGCCGGCCTACGTAGATGGGCACCAGACGCCAGCCGATCGCGGTGACCGTGTGCACCCAGCCGTCGGAGAGATAGCCGTCGCCGCACGCGCGGTTGATGCCGCCGATGTAGATGCCGAGCGCACGGTACCTGGAACTTCTCCACCAGGCTGACATGGCACGCGGCGAGGGTGCGGTGCAGGCGTCGAACCCGTCGCCGACGAACAGCCTCGTCTGCGTCCGGTAGTTGCCCGCGACGCCGGTCGCGGCGCTCCTCTCGGCGGAAGCCGGACCGGCGGCGATGCCGACGAGGGCGCACCCGGTCACGGCCGCCAGACACCACCTGGCCCAGCTGAAACGAAACGCCATGATCCACAACATAGGTCGCCCGCGCGACGGCGACGCGAATCTGCTGGTCAGTCGCGTGTCGGAGGCCTGATGACGAAATTAGCCGACCGATGATCTGAATTAAACAAAAATTAGCGAGGTCGGGTGCGAAATCACGCGCGCACGAGCACGGTGCGGGCTCCGTGCCGCAGGCCGTGCAGCGCCGCCAGCACGCCGCGCTTCAGAAAAAGCGGATCCACGACGATCTTGGTGTCGCCGGGCTCCGGCGACACCTCCGCGACGCCGAGGTGCAGCGCGCGGTGGGTCAGCGTGACGTGCTCCGGATCGTCACTGACGTGCACCTGGAGCACCAGGTCGTCCACGTGCGGCCGGTGCTTCGCGGCGTCGTGCATGCCCTCGCCGGTCTCGTGCAGTTCGAGCCAGAGCTCGTAGTCGTCCGTGCCGTCCGGGTTGTCGCTGGGCGGGCCGACCATGACCACCGTGTAGAGGTCGTCGAGTTCGGGGCGGATCCGCTCCAGCCGCTCGGCGAAGTCGGAGCCGACGAACAGCAGCTTCACCTGCTCGCGGCGCAGGATGCCGACGATCACGTCGTCGGTCAGCCGCCAGTTGAGGATCACCACGGTCGCCCCGGTGAGCCCAGCGGCGAAGAGCGCCTCGATGCAGGCCGGGTGGTTCTGCGAGAACACCGCGAAGCGCTCCCCCGGCCGTACTCCCGAGGCGCGCAGGCCGCTGGCCACATGCCTGATCCGCTGGTCCAGCTCGCGCCAGGTCAGCCGGTGTTCGCCGCACTCGACGGCGGTCGCGCGCGGAGCGTGCCCGAGGTTCCGCTTCACCAGGTCGGTGATCAGTGCGGGCTCGTCGAGCGCGGAGCTGGCGGGCACGGGCATGGCTCTCCCCCAGGATGACGCTGATGCCTTGTCAAGAACAGACGTGCTGGCAGGACAGTAACGCCGCAGGTACAGCCGTGACTAGAGCGACGGATGCAGTGCTGCCCCTCTGGGCAGTGAGGGTTAACAGTTGTCGAACACCCGGCGCGGATCAGCCGTACATGCGCTTCATCGTGTAGTCGATCATCTGCTCGATGGCCTGCGCGTCGAAGACCACCCGGTGCTCGCCCTCGATGTCGAGCACGATGCCGTACCCGGTCGGCAGCAGGTCGAGCACCTCGGCCCCGGTCACCGTGAAGTAACGCGACTGCTCCCCGGAATACCGGCGCAGTTCGACCAAAGAGGAGAACATCGGGATCACCGGCTGGGGCGTGTCGTGCAGGGCCAGGAAACCGGGCCGCTCGCCGCGGGGGCAGAACACCTTGCACGTGGTGAACACCGCGTGGAAGTCCTCCGGGCTGATCGCGCCGGAGGCGAAGGCGCGGACGGCATCCGCCAACGAGGGCTGGAGAACTTGTCCGCCGCCGGAATCGTCACCGTTGTAGCCATACACAACTGACGAGCGTAGCGGGCCGCGCGACGGTGCGGACAGGATGCGTGCCAGGTGGACGCTTGCGTGAAGTTACCCATGAGTAGCATCATGAGGTTACCGACTAGTTCTACTCGCTGGTAGCCGCGGACGCAAAGGACCACCGATGGGGCATTACAAGTCCAACCTCAGGGATATCGAGTTCAACCTCTTCGAGGTGTTCGACTCGGTGAACCACTACGGCTCGGCCGCGTTCCCCGAGATAGACGTCGAGACCGCGCGCACGATCCTGGCCGAGGTCGAGCGGCTGGCCGTCAACGAGCTGGCCGAGTCCTTCGCCGACGCCGACCGCAACCCGCCGGACTTCGACCCGGTGACGCACACGGCCACGCTGCCCGAGTCGTTCAAGCGCTCGTACAAGGCGTATATGGACACCGAGTACTGGCGGCTGTGCCTGCCCGACGTCATGGGCGGCACCGCCAGCCCGCCCTCGCTGCGCTGGGCCACCGGCGAGCTGGTGCTCGGCGCGAACCCGGCGGTCTGGATGTACGCGGGCGGCACCGACTTCGGCCGGGTGATCTACGAGCAGGGCACCGAGGAGCAGCGGAAGATCTCGGCGCGGATCGCGGAGAACCTGTGGGGCGCGACCATGGTGCTCACCGAGCCGGACGCCGGCTCCGACGTGGGCGCCGGGCGGACCAGGGCGATCAAGCAGCCGGACGGCACGTGGCACATCGAGGGCGTGAAGCGGTTCATCACCGGCGGCGAGCACGACCTGGCCGACAACATCATCCACATGGTGCTGGCCAGGCCGGAGGGGCACGGTCCTGGGACCAAGGGCCTCTCGCTGTTCATCGTGCCGAAGTACCTGTTCGACTGGGACACGGGCGAACTCGGCGAGCGCAACGGGGTCTTCGCCACCAACGTCGAGCACAAGATGGGGCTGAAGGTCTCCACCACCTGCGAGCTGACCTTCGGCGCCGACCGCCCGGCCAAGGGCTGGCTGCTCGGCGAGGTGCACGACGGCATCGCCCAGATGTTCATCGTCATCGAGATGGCCCGGATGATGGTCGGCACCAAGGCGATCGCCACCCTCTCGACCGGTTACCTCAACGCGCTGGAGTACGCGAAGTCCCGCGTGCAGGGCCCAGATCTGCCACGGGCCACGGACAAGAACGCGCCGCGGGTGACCATCACGCACCACGCGGACGTACGCAGGCAGCTGATGCAGCAGAAGGCTTACGCCGAGGGCATGCGCGCCCTGGTTTTCTACGCCGCGAGCTGGCAGGACCGGCTCTACGCGGCGCACGCGACCGGCGGCCGGGACGAACTGGCCGAGCGGATCAACGACTTCCTGTTGCCGATCGTCAAGGGCTACGGCTCGGAGAAGTCCTACGAGCAGCTGGCCCAGGCGCTCCAGGTCTTCGGGGGCTCCGGCTATCTACAGGAATACCCGATCGAGCAGTACATCCGGGACGCCAAGATCGACACGCTGTACGAGGGCACCACGGCGATCCAGGGCATGGACCTGTTCTTCCGCAAGATCGTCAAGGACCAGGGCCAGGCGCTCGGCCACCTCAAGTCCGAGATCCAGGCCTTCCTGGACTCGCACGCCGGCGGCGAGCGGCTGGCGGCCGCGCGGGAGCGGCTCGGCGCCGCGCTGGCCGACGTCGAGGCGATGGCCAACACGCTGTTCACTCAGGCGGCGAAGGCGCTTGAGGACCCGCGGCAGGTCCAGGTCGCCGCGCAGTCCCTCACCGACTTCCTGTACGCGGTCGGCGACGTGATCGTCGGCTGGCTGTTGCAGCGCCAGGCCGCGATCGCGCTGGACCGGCTGGCCGAGGGCGGGGGCGCATCTGCTAAAGATGTACCGTTCTACACTGGCAAGGTGGCTGCGGCGTCATGGTTCGCCGGCCACATCCTGCCGCTCCTCGCCGCCCGGCGCTCGGTCGTCGAGGCTACGGACAACGCGCTGATGGATGTGCCCGAGGAGGCTTTCTAAGCCTCGCGGCGAGGCACGGGGCCGAATCACCCCACCGGTCCGGTCGGCGCGCACGAGCGCCCGGTCGGATTGGTGATCGGGCTGTGCGGGCCGGGTCCCCGGAAGGGATGAGCTCCTTCCGAGGGACCTGGTTCAGCTTCGGCGAGCAGGCCGGGTCGACGCCGCCGGAACGCGCGACCCACGAGTGCGCCGAAGATCTTGGCCAGGTGCAACCGGACCCGCATCCCGGATGGTCATCGCGCTGATCCGGCCAAGATCTTCAGCACCCTCGTGGTGCCGTGGCAGCTGGGTAAGCTGGCAGCATGGCAACGTTCGACCGCTCGCACACGGACAACCTCCTTGCCTACCTCGCCGCCTCGCCGACGCCGTACCACGCGGTGGCCGAGGCAGCGGCGCTGCTGGACAAGGCGGGCTTCCGGCAGCTGTCCGAGACGGCGGCCTGGGACGAGCAGCCGGGCGGCCAGTACGTGATCCGCGGTGGCGCACTGGTCGCCTGGTATCTGCCCGAGGGCGCGGAGCCGTCGCGACCTTTTCGGATCATCGGATCGCACACCGACTCGCCGAACCTGCGGGTGAAGCCGCAGCCTGACACCGGAGCCGCGGGCTGGCGGCAGATCGCGGTGGAGGTGTACGGCGGTCCGCTGTACAACACGTGGCTCGACCGCGATCTGGGCCTGGCCGGGCGCCTGGCGCTGCGTGACGGCTCCGAACGGCTGGTCAACGTGGCCCGGCCGCTGTTGCGGGTGCCGCAGTTGGCGATCCACCTCGAACGCGCCGTGAACAGCGAGGGCCTCAAGCTCAACCCGCAGGTCCACCTCACGCCGATCTGGGGCGTCGGCGAGCCGAACGAGGGCGACCTGATCATGTTCCTGGCGCAGGAGTACGGCCTGCACCCGGCCGACGTGCTCGGCTGGGACCTGATGGTGCACGACGTCGCGCCGCCGGCGTACCTCGGCCGCGACGCAGAACTGATCGCGGCACCGCGCCTGGACAACCTGCTGTCCGTGCACGCGAGCGTGGCGGCGCTGCTGTCCGCGGTCGAGGCGGGGATCGGCGGCGGCCCGATCCCGGTGCTCGCCGCGATGGACCACGAGGAGAACGGTTCGGTCTCCACGACCGGCGCCTCCGGGCCGTTCCTGGAGACGGTACTGGAGCGCCTCGTCGAATCCCGCGGCGGCGGCGTGGACGCGCGTGCGCGCGCGTATGCGGGCTCTGTGATGGCTTCCGCGGACCTGGCGCACGCCGTGCACCCGAACTATCCCGAGCGGCACGACTCCGGGCACCGCCCGGCCGCGAACGGCGGTCCGGTGCTCAAGGTGAACGCGAATCAGCGTTACGCGACGGACGGCGCGACCCGCGCGGTCTGGGCGCGCTCCTGCGAGGCGGCCGGCGTGCCGTGGCAGACCTTCGTCTCGCGCAACGACCAGCCCTGCGGCTCGACGATCGGCCCGCTGGCCTCGTCCCGGCTCGGCATCGCGGCGTTCGACGTCGGCGTTCCGGGCTTGTCGATGCACTCCGCGCGCGAACTGTGCGGCGCGGACGACCCGTGGCGCCTCGCGGCGGCCCTCGCCGCCTTCCTGCGGCTGGTCTGAGCGCACCTTCTTGCGGTCCAGGAAGGCCGCCGCGCCGCCGGCAACCCGCGTTCACTCCCTGCACTCCCTGAAGGCTCAGCCGCTTCCTGAAGGCTCAGCTCTGGGAAGCACCGTCGTCGAAGCCGCGCAGGATCAGCGGCAGGCGGGCTGGGGCTCCCGGGACGAGCTTGACCGGGATGCCCCAGTCCTGCTGATGGATGTGGCAGGCAGGGAAGAACTCCTCCGGGTCAGCGCCCTGTGACATCATGCCCTGCGACATCGTGTCCTGTGACATCATGCCCCGTGACATCGCGTCCTGCGGCGGCTCGTCGCAGGAGGCTGCCTTGACGGAGACGTGCAAGACGCCTGATTCGATGGCGCCGTTCAGCGTCAGCGTGCGCGTCAGTGCGGTGTCGCGGCCCGCGCCGGCGAGCAGCAATTCCGGGGGCGAGGCGGAGACGACCAGCTGGGTGGACGGGCCGTAGCGCTCGTCGAGCTTCTGGCCGGTCGGCGGTTCGAAGACCACTGACAACGCCAGGCCGCCGGGGGCGAGCTCGGTGGCGGGACGCTGCGTGCGGTAGGCCGCTGATTCGACGCGGAGCGCTTCTTCAGGCAGGCGTACCCGGGTCAGCCGATGCGCGGCGGACTCCACGACGAGTAGGTGCCCGTCGGCCAGCAAGGCGCCGGAGGGCTCGCGCAGACCGGTGATCAGAGTGCTGACGTGATCGGTTGCCGGATCGTAGCGGCGGATCGCGCCGTTGTACGTGTCGCTGATCGCGATCGAGCCGTCCGGCAGCGCGGTGACGCCGAGCGGGTGCTGGAAAAGGGCCTGGTCGGCGGCGCCGTCACGCAGGCCGAAGTCGAAGAGGCCTTGGCCGACCACCGTCGTGACGCGCCCCTCGGCGAGGTCGAGGCCGTGCAATTCAAGGCGGCGCAGCGCGGAGGACTCGCAGTCGGCGATCCAGATCCGGCCGGCGGCGTCCACAGCGAGTCCGGAGGGCTGGGAGAACCAGGCTTCTGCCAACTCGCCGTCTACGAGCCCTTCGTTCGTGGTTCCGGCGAGTACGGCCACTGTCTCGGATGCCGGATCGTATGTCCACAGCTGGTGGATGCCCGCCATCGCGACGACGACGCGGCCGTCCGCCACGACCACGTCCCAGGGCGAGGAGAGATCGATCTCACGGGCCGGACCGCTGGTAGCAGAGCCCTGTGACCATTGGCGGCCGGTGCCCGCGACCGTGGCGACCTGGCCGGTGATCAGGTCGATCGTGCGCAGGGCGTGGTTCACCGTGTCCGCGACGAGCACCGTGTGCTCGCCGAGCAGGCACAGGCCCTGGGGTTCGCTGAACCGGGCCTCGGCCGCCGCGCCGTCGATCAGGCCTCGACGACCGGAGCCGAAGCGGCGCAGCACCGTCTTGCCATCCGCGTCATCGGCGTCGAGTTCGACGACGCCGTGGTGCGCAGTGTCAGAAACCAGATACGTGCCGCCCGGCAGCGCGATCGCCTTGCCCGGGAAGCGCAGCGCGGTCGCCTCGGGCTCCGGCGGAGTGTAAGGGCTCTCACCGCGGCGTAGCGTGCCCTTGGCTTCGTGCTGCGCGACGAGTTCCGCCAGCAGCGTGCGCAGGCCGTGCGCGTGCCCCTCGCCGGACATCTGGGCGACGACGTAGCCCTCCGGGTCGATGACGCTCAGCGTCGGCCACGCGCGGACCGAGTATGCCTTCCAGGTCGTCAGCTCGGGATCGTCGAGTACCGGGTGCCGCACGTCGTAGCGTTCGCAGGCGGCCACCAGCGCGTCACGGTCGGCCTCGTGCACGAACTTCGGCGAGTGGACGCCGACGACGACCAGGACGTCCGCGAACTCCTCCTCGATCGGGCGCAGTTCGTCCAGCACATGCAGGCAGTTGGCGCAGCAGAAGGTCCAGAAGTCGAGCAGCACGATACGCCCGGCCAAGTCGGGTTCCGAACCGCTGGAATTGATCCAGCCGCGGCCGGTGAGCTGCGGCGCGCGGACTCGGGGCCGCCTGATGTCACGCATCGTTCGATTGTAGTCGAACGGATGCGAGGTGTTCGCTACGGCGGTGTCCGCTACAGGCGCCGGTCCTTGAGCACCGGGAAGCCCTCGCGGATCGTGGAGACCAGGCCGGGATCGAACTCGACGTGGACGATCTGCTCGCCCTCGCCGCCCTCGGCGAGGATGTCGCCCCAGGGATCGATCACCAGCGAGTGCCCGGCCATGTCGATGCCCGCCTGGGTACCGACCGCGCTGCACGCCAGCACGAAGATCTGGTCCTCGATGGCACGGGCGCGCAGCAGGGTCCGCCAGTGTTCGACCCGGCGCGCCGGCCACGCGGCGACCTGGAGCAGCGTCTGGACGCCGGCGTCGAGCAGGCCGCGGTACATCTCAGGGAAGCGAACGTCGTAGCACGTGGCCAGGCCGGCCGTGCTCACCGGCACCCCGTCGGGGCCGGGCAGGTCGAACGTGACCAGCCGCCCGCCCGGGGACATGACCGCCGCCTCGCCCTTGTCGAAGCCGAAGCGGTGGATCTTGCGGTAGCTGCTCAGCAGCTCGCCGCGCGCGTCGAAGACCAGCGAGTCGTTGTAGATCCGGCCGTCCGGGGCGCGCTCCGCGATCGAGCCGGCGTGCAGCACGACGCCGCAGTCCATCGCGGTCTGCCGCATCAGCCGGGCCGTCTCGCCGTCCGCCGGCTCCGCGCCGTCCTGCCAGGGCTCCGGGTCGAACGCGCCGTGCAGCCACAGTTCGGGCAGCATGACGAGCTCGGCGCCGGCGTCGGCGGCCTCGTGCACCCTGGCCGCGGCCAGCGCCCGGCTCTTCTCCGGCGCGCGGCCAAGGTCCACGTCGAACTGAATCAGGGCTGCTCTCACACCAATGAAGCTACCGGGTCCTCCAGCACCCTGCCAACGTCGCGCAGGAACTTCGAGCCCAGCTCACCGTCGACCAGCCGGTGGTCGAAGGAGAGCCCGAGGGTGGTGACCCAGCGCGGCTTGATCTTCGCCTGGCCGTGCTTGCCGGTCACGACCCATGGCTGCTGCCTGATCGCACCGAACGCGAGGATCGCCGCCTCGCCCGGGTTGAGGATCGGCGTGCCGGTGTCGACGCCGAAGACGCCGACGTTGGTGATGGTGATGGTTCCGCCGGTGAGG
>NZ_DASYZI010000248.1:0-6102 GCF_035946395.1 Actinocrinis sp. | reverse complement strand
GCCCCAGCCGGTGTCGTCGAGGCATTTGCCGGAGTTGGGGTTGAGGTAGGCGCCGTTGCTTTGGTGGACCCAGGTTTGGGCGCCGGTGCCGTTGCAGTCGTAGAGGTCGACGGTGGTGCCGTTGGCGGTGCCGGCGCTGTTGACGTCCAGGCACTTGCCCTGGACCATCAGCTGGTTGCTGGTGGTCAGGGTCCATTGCTGGGCGTTGGTGCCGTTGCAGGTGTAGACCTGGACCGGGTTGAAGTTGGCCGTGCTGGCCGCACGGTTGTCCAGGCACAGACCGTTGTAGGCAAGAGTCACCGCGCCGGAGCCGGGCGGCGGGGGCGGCGGGTTTCCGCCTCCGGCGCCCGTGAACGCGGCGGTGAACTGGCCGGTGCTCTCGGAAACGCCGCTACAGGTGGAGGAGGCCGCGCCGCCGTTGCCGCCGGGACAGGCCTGGTCGCGGTCGACCGACCAGAACGCGAGCCGTCCGATGCCGTTGCTGCTGGCCCAGCCCGCCACGCTTGAGGCGTCCGAGAGGGTGAAGGTGGAGCCGTCATCGTTGATGCCGATCATCGGGGTGATCCCGACGTTGGCGTACGAGTACGAGCCGTTGACCGCCCTCATCTGGTTCAAGGTGTTCTGGGCGGCGCTGATGGCGGCATTGCCCATCTCGATGCTGCCCTGGTAGTAGTCCATCGCCATGACGTTGACCATCGGGATGGTCACGCCCATGTTCTGGGCGTCCTGCAACAGGTTCGTGCCGTTGTAGTCCAGCCCGCTGGGCAGGACCGGAACGGTGACCGACCAGAGCAGAGCGGGGTTCGAGGACTTGAGGTCCTTCATGGCCTGGAAGGTCCGGTCGATGCCGCCGGTGTCGGCGATGGCGGCGCCCTCGATGTCGAAGTCGAGTTCGCTGGTGCCGTAGTCGTTGATGATGGTCTGGTAGGCGGCGTCGATCGTGCCCTGGTTGGTGCAGGTGAACGAGATCGGCTCGCCTCCCGCGCCACCGGAGGACACGATCACCGAGGCGCCGGCCGCCTTCGCGGAGGAGATCTCCCCGCCGATGGTCGGGTCATTGCCGACCGGCAGGGTGTCACCCCAGATGTTGTTGCAACCTTCGCCGATGGTGAAGGCCGCGGTGAAGGAGCGCAGTCCGTCCGAGGAGATGACGGTGTTCAGCACGCCCTCCTGCGAGTTGGACATGTCGACGTACGGCGCGACCTGCCCCACCGAGGCGCCGGCGGGCGCCGCGGAGACGATCGAGGCCAGCATCAGACCGGAGGTTGCCAGCAGTACCGAGGATCCGGCGGCGACCAGGCGCGGCCCGCCGCGCGGATTGAGAACTCTCATATGTCACCTTCGTTCGAGATTCCAGGCAATCGGCGGTCCAGAACGAATGTCCGTCGACAGTGACCGAGGCGGACGAGACTGACTGCGCTGGACTCGGCAGAAGGAGAGTGTGGAGAAGAGTGCGGGGAATCAGCGGCGAGCGGCCTGGAGCGGGACACGAATGACGCACGTGCCCCCTGCGGCCTCTCACCGTTTTGGCGCACCATGTTCCGTCCCCTGCCGCTCTAGATACCGCCTAGGGTAGGGAAACGGCGTGCGCCGGACGCCTTTTCACCTGCTGTGATGGGTGCAAGTCGAGTGCCACGAGTGACGGCACCGCCTTCAAAATGGACTAGACCACCGCCGCGGTCAAGCGCCCGGACTATAACGGATCGATAACAGATCCGATGTTTGCGCGCACATCAGAGCCCTGCCGCCACGGGGCCCGACCCGGTTCTGCGCCGATGCGCTGCACGCTCTGGCCCCGCACCTGCTCCGCACGACACCAACGGCAACCTCGCCGACGTCAACTCAGGACTGTGCTTCGACGTCTACAGCGGCGGAACCGAAGCTGCCACCAAACTCAACATCCTGCCCTGCGGACACCACCAGCTCAACCAGATCTGGTCCGCACCGCAACGCTGGTCCATCCCCCCACAGCCACCACGGCAACACGCTGCCGCCCGCCGTACGGCGCCGTGGCGTCGCACGCCACCGGCTCTTGTGCGATACGTGATACGGGCTACTTTGACCATATGTCAGCTGGTCTAGACCAGCTCCTGCTAAGGAAGGCAGCGCATGGCGGCTATGGCTGGACTGCTCAGAAAGCGTGTCGGGGCGCTGTGCGCGTCCCTCGTCACGGGCGCCATGGTGGCGCTCGTACCGGCGGTCGCCCCGGCGGCGGGGGCGGCGACCCTGCCGCCGGTCATCCCGCAGCCGGTCTCGGAGGCGGCGGGCACCGGCGGGAGCTTCACCTTCGACGCGAACACGTCGATCACCGTCACCACGTCGGCGACCGCTGTCGCGGCGGTGGCGTCCTACCTCGCTGGGCTCGCGCGTCCGTCGACGGGGCTGGCCCTGCCGGTCGTCTCCGGTGCCAACACGGCGACGGACTCGGTCGTGCTCGACGCGACCGGGCCGTCCTCGCTCGGCCAGGAAGGCTACACACTGAGCAGCACGTCGAGCTCCGTCGTCATCACGGCGAACACCGCCGACGGCCTCTTCCACGGCGTGCAGACCCTTCGCCAGATCCTGCCGACGCAGATCGAGGCGACGACGGCGCAGTCGGGGGTGAGCTGGAACGTCCCGTCGGTGGCGATCTCGGACAGCCCGCGCTATGCCTACCGCGGGGTCATGATCGACATCGCGCGCCACTTCTACCCGGTCTCGGCCATCGAGCGGGTCATCAGTCAGGCCGCGATGTACAAGCTGAACGTGCTTCACCTGCACATGAGCGATGATCAGGGCTGGCGCATCGCCATCAACGCCTACCCGGACCTGACGAGGATCGGAAGCAACATCCCGGTGGCGTCCGGAGCTGTCGATGGCGGGCCCGGCTATTACACGCAGGCCGATTATCAGGCCATCGCCGCCTACGCGGCGGCACGCTACATCACGGTCGTACCCGAGGTCGACGGCCCCGGGCACACCGGTGCCGCGGTGACCTCGATGGCCACGGGCACGGACCCCAACGACATCCCGATCGACCCGAACAACTCCGCCGACAACGCCAACGTCCAGACCTTCCTGGACAAGGTCGCGGCCGAGATCGCGCCGATGAGCAGCAGCGGTTACTTCCACGTCGGCGGCGATGAGTTCTCGGGCACCGCGGCGCAGTACAACGCGTGGGTGTCGAGCTCCACCAGCGCGGTCGCCGCAGCCGGCAAGACCCCCATCGGATGGAACGAGATGGGCCAGGTCACCACCATCCCCACCACCTCCGTGCTGGAGTACTGGGCGGGCGACAACACGGGTATCGCCACTGGTCTGGAGCGCGGAGAGAAACTCATCGAAGCCCCCGCCCCGCATGACTACTTCGACATGAAGTATGACGCGAACACACCTCTGGGCCTGACCTGGGCCGGAGACGTCCCGCTCTCCAAGGCCTACGGCTGGGATCCGTCGGCTGCTACGGCTTCGTTGGAATCCGCCGCCGGCATTCCCGCAGGCGCGGTTCCGAACGACCCGACCATCGGCGTGGAGGCTGCACTCTGGGCCGACAGCGTCCCGGCGACCTACACGACGAACGAAGTCGAAGGCTACGCGGACTTCATGCTCCTCCCCCGCCTGCCCGCGCTGGCCGAGGTCGGGTGGTCTACAGCGTCGGCCGTGACCGGGTCGACGTCCTGGACCAACTTCGCCTCCCGGATCGCCGCCCAGGGACCGCGCTGGGATCTTCTCGGGTACGGCTATTATCGCACGCCCGAAGTGACCTGGCCGGCCCGGCCAGTCCAACTGATCAACCACTGGACGATGGATGGCATCTCCGGCACGACGGTGCCCGACTCCGGCCCCGCCGGGAACAACGGCACGGTGACGGGCACGACGACCTTCGCCGCGGGCAAGGTGGGTAACGCGGCGGTCTTCGACGGCAGCGTCTCACCGATCTCCGTGGGGGCCTCCGACCTGCCGGCACCGTGGACGGCCAGCGCCTGGGTCGACCCGACCGCCTCGAACACCAGCGTCCCGCTACTGTCCGGTTACACGATGGCCCTGAAGGTGCAGCAATACAACGGCACCGGCGAATTGGGCGCCACCAAATACGGCACCGCCGACTACACGGTCAGCTATAAGGCACCACTGAACACATGGACCTATGTGTCCTTTGTCGATGACGGAACCCAGATCACGGTCTACGCCAACGGTCAGTCCGTCGGCACGATCGCCGCCACCATGTCGCTGTCCCGGGACGCGATCGGCAGCGCGTCCATAGATCACGGCAAGGAAAACCTCGACGAGGTCACCGTGTTCAACAACGCCCTGACCGCCAGCCAGGCGAACGCGCTCTACACCTCGGCCCAAACCGGCGGCACCAACATCACTCCGCCGCCTCCGCCGGCGCCGACGCTGGTCGACGACTGGACGATGAACAGCGTCTCCGGCTCGACCGTGACCGACTCGGCGACCGGCGGGCACAACGGCACGGTCACCGGGATGACCACCTTCGCTCCGGGCAAGGTGGGCAACGCGGCGGTCTTCGACGGCAGCGTCTCGCCGATCACAACCTCCGCCGCGGACCTCCCAGCCCCGTGGACGGCCAGCGCCTGGGTCGACCCGACCGCCTCGAACGCCAGTGTGCCGCTGCTGTCCAGCTCCACGATGGCCTTGAAGGTGCAGCAGTGGAACGGCACCGGGGAACTGGGCGCCACCAAATACGGCACCGCCGACTACGCCATCAGCTACAAGGCACCACTGAACACATGGACCTACGTGACCTGGGTCGACGACGGCGCCACGATCACCATTTACGCCAATGGCCAGTCCGTCGGCACGATCTCGGCCAGCATGCCGCTGGGCAGGGCCTGGATCGGCAGTTCCTCCAAGGATGTGGGCAAGGAGGACCTTGAGGAGGTCTCGGTCTTCTCGTCCGCGCTGACCGCGAGCCAGGCGGCAGCGCTGTACAACTCGGCCCAGACCGGCGGTACCTCGACCGGCTGAACGTGCCGGACAGTCTCGCTCCGCTCGCGGACGCACAGCCCGCGAGCGGAGCGAATCCGGCCACCAGGAACGAGCTGGTGCTCACGCTCACTCGTTGTCAGGCGCCACCTGCCCGCTGCGGCGCGGAAAAGGACGTAACCCGGGGGCCGTGCAAGATAGTTTCGAATTTTCCTTGCACAACGTGACCAGGAACCGCAGTTGTCCCTGACCCGCCGCCCACCCGCCGGGAGCGGTCCGTTGCCTCTACGACGCGCTGCTGACCATCCGGCAGAGCCTCTCACCGTGCTCAATCGGCTGGTCGCGGTCAGTTGCCTGGACGGTCCGGCTGCGACGCTGACAAATTGCCACCGCTCAAAGCAGCCCCCGACCTGATATCCGCAGCTGTCGGCAGTCCGCGCCGACTTTCTGTGCCGGTCCGGAGGCTCGCCGAAGTCGCCGAAACTTATCGCGTCTCCATCAAACATATGTGCACAGACGGCGAGCGCCGGTTCCTCTTTTTTACCGGCCTGGTGCCCGTTCCCACAGCACCGGCTCGACGGGACGGGACGAGAGCCCTGGCCCGAGGGGGCATCGCACCAGTCTGCACCCTGAATTCGGCTCACACCAACCGCACCCGAGACGATCGCCCCAGGGTTCCGTGACACTCCCAAGGTACCCGAACAATAAATTCGAGCACTGTCACATCCGCGACTATTCGTCGCGAGCCGGGCGTGGGCCGGCAGCCGCAACGGAATTCAGGTATCAATTCAGTAAATTGAGCTGACATCACAGGTCAGATGCAGTGTCATGCCTATACGCCAGCAGGCGGTGCTTGCATATCAGGGGGCTGTTATCATGGATGAGGGCGGTGGGCGCGCGGGTCTCGCGGCCATCGAGGATCTGATCACCAGCCTGCTGAACCGGTCGTCGCCGAATGCGACGAACCTTCCACTGCCGATCCTGTCCCTCGTCGGACCGCACGGCAGCGACAAGTCGCACCTGCTGCGGGCCGCAGATCGGGCACTGGCCGACAAGGGCATCCCGCACGCCCGGCTGGATTTCGAGGCCAACCCGGATGTCACGCCGCGCCAGGTGCTCGCCTACCTGGCCTTCGAGCTCAACCGCCGGTCGCGCGGGTACGGCCGCATCGTCTTC
>NZ_DASYZI010000247.1:0-6753 GCF_035946395.1 Actinocrinis sp. | reverse complement strand
CGCCGGGAAGCGCCGCTGTTGCCCGCCGCGCAGACGGCAGAGCGCGAACGCTCCAACGCGACGCGCACCGACCTGGAACTCGCCGCGCTCAACGCCGCCGTGCACCGCACCGCGCAGGCACGCCCGGACGCCACGGCGATCGCCAGCACCGACAGGAGCCTGACTTACCGCGAGCTCTCCGACGAGGCGTCGGCAGTCGCTTCGGCACTGCGCGCGCAGGGCGTCACGCCCGGGAGCCTGGTCGCCGTCCACCTTCCGCCAGGCTGGCAGCAGATCGCGTCCGTAATCGGCGCGCTCGACGCCGGTGCCGCCTACCTCCCGCTGGACACCCGCTGGCCCCCGCTGCGCGTTCTCGACATCCTGCGGCACAGCAGATGCCAGGTCGTGGTAACCGACAAAGACGGCGAATCGCGTCTGCGTGCAGCCAATGCCGCCATCAATGCCAACGCTAACGCCGATGCCACGACCGTCAACGCCGCTGCTGCTGCCGCTGCCGACTCTGACTCTGACTCTGATGCCGACTCCGCTCCCGTTCCCGCACTCCTGCGCTTCGGCACGCCGCCACCATCCGACGCTTCCGCACCCCACGCTCCCGACCTCCACACTCCCAACCCACCGGCGAACCTCGACGCGACCGCCTACGTCATCTACACGTCCGGATCGACCGGCCGTCCCAAAGGCGTGGTTGTGTCGCACCGTCAGGCTTCGAACACACTACGCGATCTCGCCGCACGGCTGCCGCTGCGCGCGGACGACAAGGTGATCGCGCTGTCCTCGATCAGCTTCGACCTCTCGGTCTTCGACATCTTCGGCACCCTTGCCGAGGGCGGGACCGTGGTCGTCGCGCAGCCGTCGCCGACACCCGATCCCGCGCTGTGGGCACGCGCCGTGCAGGAACACGGCGTCACGGTGTGGAACTCGGTGCCGGCGCTGATGGAGATGACGCTGGAACACCTTCGGCAGGACGCATCCCGGACGCTGGCCAGCCTGCGCCTGATCATGCTCAGCGGCGACTGGGTCGCGCCGACGCTGCTCGACCGCCTCCAGGCCGTCTGCCCGTCGGCGCGCGTGCTGGTGCTCGGCGGCGCGACCGAGGCGGCGATCTGGTCGAACTGGTTCGAGGCCCGCGAACACCGGCCGGCGGACTGGACGACCGTCCCGTACGGCTATCCGCTGGCGAATCAGAGCCTTCACGTGCTTGACCAAGGGCTCGCAGACACGCCGACCTGGGTGCCCGGTGACCTCTACCTCGGCGGCGAAGGCGTGGCCGACGGCTACCTCAACGACGCCGAGCGCACGGCCGCGGCGTTCCTCGTCCACCCCCGCACCGGTGAGCGGCTTTACCGCACCGGCGACCGGGGGCGTTACCGTCCCGGCGGCGTGGTCGAGTTCCTCGGCCGCCGGGATTTCCAGGTCAAGGTGGGCGGCTTCCGGATCGAGCTCGGCGAGATCGAGGCGAGGCTCGTGGCCTGCGACGGGGTGCACGCCGCGGTCGCCGCGGTCGATCGCGGCCATGGTGAGGCGATCCTCGCGGCGTTCGTCGTCGCCGATGACGGTGCCGCCCCTGACACAGGGAAGCTGCACGTGCAAATCGCCGAGCACCTGCCGCAGTACATGGTCCCGGCCGTGATCAAGGTCGTCGAGCGCTTCCCGCTCAGCGGCAACGGCAAGGTTGACCGTGACGCGCTCACCCGACAACTCGATCCCGCGCAACGCACATCCGCCGCGGCAGCGCCGACACCGCCGCGTACCCCTGCCGAGGCGCGACTGTGCGAACTCTGGTCGGACGTTTTCGGCCGCCCGGTGCGATCAGTCACAGAGGACTTCTTTGCCGGCGGCGGCAACTCGTTGCTCGGCGTACGGCTGCTGCACCGGATCGACGAGGCATTCGGCTACCGCCCGCCGCTCTCGTCGCTGTTCGCCAACCGCACTGTCGAGGCACAGGCACGGATGCTCGGTGACGACGCGGACGCCGACTCCGGCGCCGATTCCAGCGCCGCGCACGGACACGGCCTGCTCGTGCCGATCCTCCGCGGTCAGCGAGACAGGCGTCTGTTTCTCATCCACCCGATCGGCGGCGACGTGCTCTGCTATCGGGAACTGGCCGACGCGCTGGACGAGGGGTCGCAGGCGTCCCTCGCCGTGCTCGGCCTGCGCGCCGCCGGGCTACTCCCCGGCGAGCAACCCTCTGCGTCGATCGAGGCGATGGCCTCCGTGTACGCCGACGAGGTCGCGAGGGTGGCCGAGGCGGGGCCGATCCACCTGGCGGGCTGGTCGATGGGCGGCACGCTCGCGCTGGAGACGGCGCGGATCCTGGCCGCCCGTGGCCGACAGATCGGCGCACTCGTCCTGCTCGACAGCTTCACCGGCCGACCGGGCACGCCGACCGGGACCGAACACCGCATCGCAGCCTTCTTCACCGACCTGGCCGGCGGCGTGCCCTGTCCGCCAATCAGTCCTCTGCGGGACGCCGGCCCGGACACGACGCGCCGACGCTTGGTCGAGACGCAGCGCGACTTGGTGCGCCGCGGCGTGTTCGCCGACGAACTGGCAGAGGCCGAACTCGCGCGCCTCTTCGCAGTCTACGATCATCACTGCGACGCGCTCGAAAGTCATATCCCTGCCACGACAACAGTCCGGCCGTTGCTGGTCCGCGCAATTCGCACGCCCGACGACCACTTCACCGGCCTGCGGCCGATCGCCACCGCACTCGCTGCGCCGCACGCCCCAGCCCCGCGCAACCCGACTCTGAACGCCTCAGCCCTGAACACCTCCGCCCTGAACATCGTCACCCTCGACGAAAGCCACTTCTCCATCGTCACCGGCGCGGGCGCACGTGCCGCCGCCGCGATCATCGAGCGCGCGATCACCGAGGCCGAGCAAGACGCCGCGCGGCAGGCCGAGCAGCACGTCACGCAGTCCGAGGAGTAGCCGCCATGTCCTTCCTGTCCGCCGAGCGCGCCGAACTCGACCGGTTCCTGCCCGGTTTCGATGACCGGCTGGCGCGGCTCGGCGTCGACGGCGCCGAAGACCCGCGGTCGGCGGTGATCCGCGAGTTCCGCGACGCCGGCGGCGGCAATCTGCTGCTGCCGGCCGAACTCGGCGGCATGGGCGCCACCGCGTCGCAGGCGGTGCGCGTGCAGCGCGCGCTCGGCAGCCGGGCTCCGTCGCTCGCCGTCGCCACGACGATGCACCAGTACAAGGCGGCGTGGCTCGCCGACGTCCTCACGGACGCGAAGGCGCGTGCGCTGCTGCGGGACGTGGCGGCCCAGCGAATGCTGATCGCGTCCTGTGGCGCGGAGAGCGGCGTCGCCTCGAACCTGTTCACCCCAGGCGTCACCGTGCGCGCGGTCGAGGGCGGCCTCGCCGTGTCCGGCGTGAAGCGGCCCTGCTCGCTGGTCTGGTCGATGGGCGTGCTGTCGATGATGGTCGCGGCCCCGGACGACTCGCCGTGGGCCGGCCAGCTTCTCAACATCCTGGCCCCGGCCGAGTCGCCCGGCGTCCAGGCCCGCAGCTTCTGGAAGAGCCCGGTGTTCGCCGCGGCCGAGACCGACGAAGTGACGCTGCAAGACGTGTTCGTGCCCGAACATCACGTGATCCCGCTCGGTCCCGCCGACAACGCCGCCGGGCAGACGGTGCGTGCGTTCGTGTGGTTCGTCCTGCTGATCACCGGCGCGTACCTCGGCGTCGCGAGCGCGCTCGCCGAGACGGTGCTGGAGCGCCGCCGCGGCTCGGCCGGTGACCGGGTGCTGACGGTCGGCGCCCTGGAAGGCGCGGCGGCCGCCGTGGAGGGTGTCGCAGCACTCGTCGACACTGGAACGATGAACGAGGCAGTGCTCGCGCGTGCGCTGTTCGCGCGGTACGCCGCCCAGCGGGCGATCACCGACTCGACCGACCGGGCCGCCGAACTTCTGGGCGGCGCGGACTTCGCGTCCGGCGCACGTACCGCGCACCTGCTCGCCGCGAGCCGAGCGCTTGTCCACCACCCGCTCGCAGAGGCGACGATGCGTGAGCAACTCGACGAGTTCCTGTCCACCGGCGAGCTCTCACTGACCTGACCGGAGGATGCGGTGTACGTCCCCAAGCTGTATCAGCCAGCGAACACAGCTGTCATGCACGAACTGATCGAGGCGCATCCCTTCGGCACGCTCACCGTCGCCGGAGACGAGGGCCTCGACGCCGTCCACATCCCGTTCGTCCTCGACCGCGAAGTGGGGCGGTACGGTCGGCTGCGGGCGCACCTGGCGCTGGCCAACCCGATCACCGGGATGATGGAGCGGGGCATCAAGGCCATGGTGATCTTCCGCGGCCCACACTCGTACATCCGCCCGGCCGACTACGGCAACGAGCCGCACTTCCCGACCTGGAACTACGCCGCCGTGCACGTCCACGGCGTGCCCCGGATCCTGGACCGGCCCTCCTCCGCGCGCCAGGTCGCCGACCTGATCGCGGACCAGGAACACCGCCTCGCACCGGATCCGGCCTGGACGCTCGACCAGGTGACCACGGAGCTGTTCGAGGAGTACTTCCAGCGGGTGGTCGGTTTCGAACTGGACATCACCCGGATCGAGGGCATCTTCAAACTGGGCCAGAACAAGGAGGACCACGAGATGGACTCGCTGGTCGCGACGCTGCGACGCAGTGGCGAGCCGGGCGCGGCGCGGATGGCCGAACTTTTGGAGCGCCGCTTCGATCCGCGCTTCCCGGTGCACGGCAGGGCCGGCGACAGCGTCGCCGCAGTAGGTAGTGCGCCTGGCGATGCGGCGACCGTGGCGGACCCGCAGTCAGACCCGCAGTCAGGCCCGGAGCCGACGCCAAAGCCGGAGGAACTGTCGTGACCGGCACGTCCGTCCCCCCGCAGCCCGAAGACATCGCGTTGCGGATCACCGACATCTGGCGCGATCTCTTCGGCGACCCGCAGATGCAGATCGAGCCACAAGACAACTTCTTCCTACTTGGCGCGCCGAGCCTGCTGGCGCTCAGTCTCGCCGAACGGCTGCGGGCCGAGTTCGGCGTACCAGTCAGTGTCCTGTCGGTCGCGGAGAAGCCCACGGTCGCCCAATTGACCGAGCACGTCCTGGCGCACTCCGCGGCCGGCCCGCTCGACGAAGGAGAGATCTGATGGAGACGCCGCCTCTGCCGCCGACACCGGGGGAGAAGGCGGCGTTGGGCCCCGATCCTGCACGGGTACATCCGCTGTCCGACTACCGCGACATGGTCTTTCTCAGGCCTTTGGTGAAATCGCCGTACACGGACATAGGCGAGTACACCTACTACCATGATCGCGAACACGCCGAGGAGTTCGAGCAGCGCAACATCCTGCACCACCACGGCCCGGAGCGTCTGGTGATCGGCCGGTTCTGTGCCCTGGCCAGCGGCGTGCGCTTCATCATGAGCAAGGGCAACCACCGGATGGACGGCGTGTCCGGCTTCCCGTTCCCGATCTTCGAAGGCGGCTGGGAGCACGCGTTCGACCTGATGATCACGCCGAGCCGCGGCGACACGGTGGTCGGCAACGACGTCTGGCTCGGCGACGGCGCGACCGTCATGCCGGGCGTGACCATCGGTGACGGCGCCGTGGTCGCGGCCGCTTCGGTGGTCACCGCCGACGTTCCGCCCTACGCAATCGTCGGCGGCAACCCGGCCCGGTTGATCCGGCTGCGCTATGAAGACGACGAAATCGCCCGCCTGCTGCAAGTGGCCTGGTGGAACTGGCCGATCGAGGCGGTCACCCGCAACGTCCGAGTCCTGATGAGCGGCGACGTCGCAGCGCTCGAACGCGCGGCGCGCGAATCAGCTGTCACACACTGACGACTCACACCGCCGCCGCCAGAGCCCCGGCCCCGGGACACGTGTCCGGACTGGGACCGGGACCGGGGCTCCGCAGTTTCCCTCTACTGGATGGTGCTCGAACTCACCTAGCTCTGACCGGCGAAGCTACTGGTCACGACGGCCTTCGGCAGGTTCTTCTGGTATGAGCATGGGCTCGTGTTGGTCATGTTCACGTTGATCGTGGCGGGCGCGCCCGGGGTGAACGAGGTCGTTCCGCTCGTTAAGGATCCGCAGCCGCCCATGCCGCCTTCGACGAAGACGAACAGGGTGTCGGCGTTCGTCGGCTGGGCTCCGGTGGCGGTGGCGGTGATGGCCCCGTCGCCGGCCGGGGGACACAGCCCGCTGTTGAGGCTCTGACGCGAGATCTCCGTGCCGTTGATCCCGCCCTGGTACCAGATCCAGGTGGCCGAGTAGGACGCCAGGTTGTCGCTCAGACCCGAGATCGTCGAGCAGGACAACGTGACGCTGAGGGTCCGCTGAGCTGCCGGTGCCTTCACCGGGGATGCGAGCGCGCCCGGCGCGGACGCGAACAGGGCTGCGGCGGAGACGACACCGGCCGTGCCGATCAACGCCGATGTGCGCACGGCCTTGCTGATGAGACGGTGACTCAACTTTTCCTCCTGGGGGCTGTGAGAGACATGGGAATCAGGCGTGTGCACGGTCGTGCGCACGCGCGGGGCAGCGGCGTACACGGACAGCGCGGAGCAGAGGGGACCGCATCGTCCGTGCACATGTCCGGTTTCGGCTTAGTAGTGGGGAGGTGGCGTGAACGGCGTGAGTGTGACAGTGGCCGAGGCGCCGAAGAGGCTGGTGACGGTGACGCTGCCCGGGTCGATCGCCTGACCGCCGGAGATGAAGGTGAAGGTGTTGGAGAAGGTGCCGTTCCCGGAGCTGTTCAGGGTGCCGATCACCGCTCCGGTC
>NZ_DASYZI010000246.1:0-10531 GCF_035946395.1 Actinocrinis sp. | reverse complement strand
TCCTGCCGCAGCGGTAGCGGTTGGCCCGCCGCGATGCGGATCTGGAGTCCGACGAGGTCGAGGCCGGTGACCGACTCGGTGACCGGGTGTTCGACCTGGAGCCGGGTGTTCATCTCAAGCAGGAAGAACTCGTCGTCGGCGACCAGGAACTCGACGGTGCCCGCGTTCACGTAGCCGACCTGCTTGGCGAGTCGCACCGCCGCGTGCAGCAACTGCTCGCGCAGCGCCGCCGAGATCGTCGGCGCGGGACTCTCCTCGACGATCTTCTGGTGCCGCCGCTGCACCGAGCAGTCGCGCTCGCCGAGATGCAGCACCGTGCCGAATGCATCGGCCATGATCTGCACCTCGACATGGCGGCCGCGCTCGACGTACCGCTCGACGAGCAACGTCCCGTCGCCGAAGGCCGACTCGGCCTCACGCCGTGCAGCTGTCAGCGCGTCAGGCAGATCGGTCGTGTTACGCACGATCCGCATGCCCTTACCACCGCCACCTGCCGCAGCTTTGACGAGTACCGGGAAGCGCATTTCCGGATCGTCGGGCGGATACATCGGCAGCACGGGCACGCCCGCATCGTGGGCGATTCGGCGTGCGTGGTCCTTGCGTCCCATCGCCTCGATGACATGCGCGGGCGGGCCGATGAACACGAGGCCCGCGTCACTGCACGCACGTGCGAACTCGGCCCGCTCGGACAGGAAGCCGTAGCCGGGATGCACGGCGTCCGCGCTGCTCTGCTTCGCGGCGTCGATGAGCACGTCGATGTTGAGGTACGAAGCGGACGGGGCGCTGGAGTCGGTGTCGTCCGCGCCGATCCGCACGGCCTCGTCAGCTGCGGCGACGTGTGCGGCGTCGCGATCCGCGTCCGAGTACACGGCTACGGTCCGGATGCCCATCGACCGCGCCGTGCGGATGACGCGTAGCGCGATCTCTCCGCGGTTCGCGATCAGGATCTTGGTGATTTCGCTTGTCATATCGTCGTCACATCCGGAAGACGCCGTAGCCGGTCGGGGCCGGCGGCGCGTACGAGGCGGCGGCCAGGGCGAGCCCGAGCACGCGCCGGGTGTCGGCGGGGTCGATGATGCCGTCGTCCCAGAGACGCGCCGTCGAGTAATAGGGCGAACCCTGCGTTTCGTACTGCTCGCGGATCGGCTTCTTGAACGCCTCCTCGTCCTGCGCGGACCACTCGCCGCCCGAGCCTTCGATGCCGTCGCGGCGCACCGTGGCCAGGACCGTCGCGGCCTGCTCGCCGCCCATCACCGAGATGCGCGCGTTCGGCCACATCCACAGGAAGCGCGGGTCGTACGCGCGGCCACACATGCCGTAGTTGCCCGCGCCGAACGAACCGCCGATCACGACCGTGAACTTCGGCACCGTCGCGCAGGAGACCGCGGTGACCAGCTTCGCGCCGTCCTTGGCGATGCCGCGCTGTTCGTAGTCGCGGCCGACCATGAAACCGGAGATGTTCTGTAGGAACACCAACGGGACGCGTCGCTGCTGGCACAGCTCGATGAAGTGCGCGCCTTTGAGCGAGGACTCGCTGAACAGGATGCCGTTGTTCGCGAGGATGCCGACCGGATAGCCGTGGATCTTCGCGAACGCGCACACCAACGTCTCGCCGTAACGCGCCTTGAACTCGTGCGTCTGCGAGCGGTCAACGATTCGCCGGATGACCTCACGCACGTCGTACGGGATACGTGGGTCGGCTGGCACGACGTCGTAAAGCTGAGCCGGATCCTCGGCCGGTTCCGCGGGATCGTCGGGCACCAGCCACGGTTCGGGTGGTGGGAGGGTGGCGATCGCTGCCCTGAGCAGTTCGAGCGCGTGTGCGTCGTCCTCGGCGAAGTGGTCCGCGACGCCCGACAGGCGCGTGTGCACGTCCGCGCCACCCAGTTCCTCGGCCGTGACGACCTCACCGGTCGCCGCCTTCACCAGCGGCGGGCCGCCGAGGAAGATCGTGCCCTGGTTGCGCACGATGACGGTCTCGTCGCTCATCGCCGGCACGTACGCGCCGCCTGCCGTACACGAGCCGAGCACGGCCGCCAGTTGCGGGATGCCGGCCGCGGACAGCCGGGCCTGGTTGAAGAAGATCCGGCCGAAGTGGTCACGGTCCGGGAAGACCTCATCCTGCAACGGAAGATACGCACCGCCGGAATCGACGAGGTAGACGCACGGCAGGCGGTTGGCAGCGGCCAACTCCTGGGCGCGTAGATGCTTTTTGACGGTTATCGGATAGTACGTGCCGCCCTTGACCGTGGCGTCGTTCGCGGCGACCACGCACAGCCGCCCCTGAATGCGCCCGATGCCCGCGATGATCCCGGCGGACGGAATCGGGCCGCCGTGCTCGGCGTAGAGGCCGTGGGCGGCCAGCGGGGCCAGTTCGAGGAACGGGGAGCCGGGGTCGAGCAGCCGGTCGATGCGCTCGCGCGGCAGCAGCTTCCCGCGCGCCAGGTGCTTGGCGCGGGCGCGCTCGCCCCCGCCCAGGCGGACCCGGGTCAGGTGTGCGCGCAGGTCTTCGGTGAGGCCGCGCAGGCTGGACGGGGCGCTCGTCACACCACCCTCGTCCGCGGTGGGGCGCAGGCTCGCCCGCGGTGTCGTCGACGGCACCGTTGCCGCCTTTCTGCTCGGTTCGGTGACCGGTGCTTGTGGCACGCGGCGTCTCGACTCGATGGAACTCGACCGTTCGACGGTGGCCGACGATCGTGGTCTACCCCCGGCGGTGGCCGGGTACCCCGTCAGGTTAGCCCAGAGGGAGTCCGGTGTGATTCGCCAGGAAGGCGAGCGTATCGGCGGCCAGGTCCACCCGGCGCGAGATGGCGCGGGTACTGTGCCCGACGCCGGTCTCCAGACGCAACGTGATCGGGCGCTCGACCAGATCGCCGCTGGTGGCCCACTGGAGAGCGGCGCACATCTTGCGCGCGTGCAGCAGGTCGACTCGGCTGTCGCCCTCGAAGACCGTGAACAGCACCGCCGGGTACTCGGCGCCCTCGCGCACGTTGTGCACCGGGGAGTAGGCGAGCAGCGTGGGCAACTCCTCCGGGTCGTCGGCGCTGCCGTACTCCACGGTCCACATCTCGCCGAACCCGAACCGCGCATACCGCACCATGTCCAGCAGCGGCGCGCTGCACACGACGGCGCGGTAGAGATCGGGGCGCTGCGTCAACGCGGCGCCGACCAGCAGGCCGCCGTTCGAGCCGCCGCTGATCGCGAGTTGTGGCGTGGTGGTCCAGCCCTGGCCGATCAGGTGGTGCGCGGCAGCGTGGAAGTCGTCGAAGACGTTCTGCTTCTTGGCGAAGGTGCCGGCCCGGTGCCACTCCTCGCCCTCCTCGCCGCCCCCGCGCAAGCTCGCGATCGCGTACACGCCGCCGGCTTCGACCCAGGCCAGCGCGGAGGTGTTGTATTCGGGCCGCAGGCTGATGTTGAAGCCGCCGTAGCCGTAGAGGATGGTCGGGCGGGGCTGCTCTGGGACCTCGTCTGGCTCACCGGAGATGATGAACATACGAACGGTTGTGCCGTCCTTGGACGTGTACTCGACCTGACGCGTGTACGCCGTGGGCATCGTGGGTTTGCCGGGTGCGTCGGCCCAGAGCGTCGTCTCGCCGATCCGTCCGTCGTAGTGGTAGACGCGCGCCGGGGTGCTGAAGTCGGTATAGGTGAACCACGCATCGTAGCCGCCATCGCGTCGTGCCGTCAGGTCGCTGACCGTCCCTACATGCGGCAGCGGTACGGTCCCGAGCCGCTCGCCGGTGGCCGCGTCGTGCACCGTGATCTCACCGATCGCGTGCCGAACCCGGGTGACGAGCAGCAGTGGCCGGTCCAGTTCACGGCCGTCGAGCAGGGCGAAGTCCTCGATGACCGCCTCCGGGTCCTCGGCGATCAGCTCACGCCACGCGCCCGCGGCCGGGTCGCTGACCGAGGCCGCGCAGATCCGGCCGCGCGGAGCGTCGAGTGTGGTGAGTACGAGCAGTTGCCCGGCCAACGGGCTGTCAGCGCGAGCCGGGACGAGGAAGCTCTGTGCGTCCACGCCGATGTGCACCGGCTTGAGCGGTGGTGCCGCCGGATCTGCTCCTGACAAGTCGGCAAGGTACACGTCATTACGTGTCGCAGTGCCTTCATAGGTGGCGACCTGTAGCCAGCGGCCGTCCGCCGATACCCATGCGTCGTGGTAGTTCGTCATCTTGATGCCGTCACCGAAGATCAGTACGTCCTGCTCCGGGTCCGTGCCGAGGCGATGCAGGTAAATCCGTCGGTGGTAGAGCGTCTGGTCAGGCGGTACGAGCTCGGGCGCGAGTCGGCGCGTGTAGTAGTAGCCGCTCTCGTCGCTGAGCCAGGCGACCTCGGTGTAACGCGTCCGGTCGATCGGGCCGTCGACGATCTCACCGGTCGTTACGTCGATTACGTGAAGCACGGATGCCTCGGTACCGCCCTCGGAGATCTGGTACGACAGCAACCGCCCGGACGGCGACGGGTGCCAATGGTCCAGCGTGGTCGTCCCTGCCGGGTCCAGCGCCATCGGGTCGATCAGGACCCGCTCCTCGCCGGGCTCGTCGACGGTGAGCAGTACCGGATGCTCCTGCTCCGGCAGGCGGCGGGTCAGGAAGCAGCGACCGCCCCGCCAGACCGGCGGGCTGACCACGCCGGTGGCGCTGAGTTCGGCGATCCGCCCACGCAGTCGGCCGCGCCCGGCCCAACCTTCGTGCAACTGCTCGAACAGCGTGTCCTGGGCCGCGCTCCATGCCTCGGTCTCGGGCGACGTCCCGTCCTCCAGCCAGCGATACGGGTCGCTGATGGTCAAGCCGTGGATGGTCTCGGTGATGTCGTCACGACGGGCCTTCGGATACCCGGCTTCCGGGCGGGGACTGGTCACCATCGCACGGTACCAACGCGCGATCGGGCGGGGTGCACGCGAGGTTGGACGTGAGGGTCAGCCCTGATGGCCCGAATCGTGTGGTGTGCGTCGGCTGAACGAGTGAGGTGGGCCGTGGTGTCCCGGGTGCGCCCGCGCCGGCTTTCTAGGATCAACGCACCAGAGAACTCGGGTGCGTGCGGACGGGAGACGCGGCTTGGACCGGCGCAGTGGACACGCTCAGCGCGATGAACATCCACCACGCGGCGGCAGTGTCGCTCATATGACTGTCGTCCGGCCGCGGAATCCAGCGCAGCCGACGCGGTTCCGGTTCACCCGCCGTGCCCGGATCTTCGGCCGGGTGGTCTTCGGCGCCGCGTCCGCGCTCGTACTCGTTTCCGCGGCAGCCGGCTGGTACCTGCACTCCTCGGTGCTCGGCGAGTTGGCCAGCTCGCACGCCCTGGCCGGGCTCGGCGGCTCGGGGCATCCCGACGGGGACGTCAACGTCCTGCTGATGGGACTGGACTCGCGCCGGGACAACCAGGGCAACGACCTGCCGCCCGCGATCCTGCAAGAACTGCACGCCGGCAGCTCCAGCGACGTCGGCGGATATAATACAAATACGCTGATTTTGTTGCACGTTCCGGCGGACGGCTCGCGTGCAGTGGCCCTGTCGATCCCCCGCGATGACTACGTTGACCTGCCCGAGGAGCTGGGCAAGCACAAGATCAAGGAAGCGTACGGCCGCGCAAAGGCAAACGCCGAGAACATCGCCCGCTCGGCCGGGACCACGGACCGTGCCACGCTGGAGCAGTTGGGCCGCGAGGCCGGGCGGCACGCCGCGGTCGACTCCGTGCAGCAGCTGCTCGGCGTCACGGTGGACCACTTCGCGGAGATCAACCTGGCCGGGTTCTACGACCTGGCCAACGCGCTCGGCGGCGTGCAGGTGTGCCTGCGTGAACCGGTGCACGACTGGTACTCCGGTGCGGATTTTCCGGCCGGAGTGCAGACCCTGAACGGTGCGCAGGCGCTCGCCTTCGTTCGGCAGCGGCACGGCTTGGCCAACGGAGACCTGGACCGCACGCACCGTCAGCAGGCGTTTCTCGCCTCGGCGATGCATAAATTGCAGGATGCGGGAGTGCTCGACGATCTCGGGAAGGTCAACGCTCTGCTCGACGTCGCGCGTAAGGACATCGTCGTCGATACGGACTTCGACCTGTTGTCCTTCATGCGTCAGGCCGGGGCGGTGACTTCGGGCAACGTCACGTTCTACACCCTGCCGGTCGAGGGATTCGCGACTGAGGACGGTGAATCGGTCAACCTCATCGACCCGGACAAGGTGCGCATGGTCGCGCAGCGGCTGTTGGCGGGAGGGAGCGCCGATGTCGCCGATGGCGGCGCGAGCGTGTCGGCGAGTGCAGCATCCGGCCTCGCATTGTCAGGCCCGGTGATCCCGCAGGTCGCAGCCGAGGTTGTCACGCCGAGTCCTTCGCCGACGATGCATCCGATGACGCGTAGCGCGCCGGGCAAGCGCCCTCACACGGCTGCGACAAGTAAGCATGCGGCGAGTGCAGCGGCGACAAATGCTGTGACGACAAATGCTGTGACGACAAATGCAGTGGCGACGCGTACGGCTGTATCGCGCGCAAATGAGGCAGCCGGTGCGGCAGGCGCGGCGCCGCTGGCTCAGGCGCCGGCGGTCACAGCGCCACCTGGTGTTCCATGCGTTAGTTGATCGCTCGGTTGGTTGGCCGGTCGTCTGGTGTCTTCGGTTGTCGACCGAGGAAGCAGGTCGCGGTCGTCCAGAGTTTGGTACGAGTCCTTATCGCGTGTCTTCATGCGGCCAGGCACGGGCGTGCCCGTATGCAGCCCTGCTATGGCGGCAACGCTTTGGTCCGCTCATGGACGGCGGGCGGTCCGCCGAAACCCGGCGCTCTGGTGTCCGTTGGTTAGGGTGCGCGATCGTCTGTGGTTTGCAATGACTCAAGTGGCTGCTGTGGTGTCGTCGCGTCAGTCTGCGGCGGTAGCCCGCGGGTCGGCTTCCGGTCTCGGGGCGTACGCACTTTGACGGTCTGGCCCGGAGTGCGGCGCGGTCCGGACCATGGCGCCGGAACGGCGTCGATCATGTACGCCAGTGCGTACGCGGTAGACTCGTAGTTGATCCGCCAGCCGCGGAAGTGCGGCCACGCCTCTTCAGGTGTGCGTTCGATCGGGTATCCGGCGTAACGCAGCATGTCGACACCCTGCAAGAACTCTTCGTATGTCAGCTGTATGTCCTCGTCAGGGTCCGGATCGGGGTCGTACGGTATGCCTTCCGAGCGGGCGATCTCGCGCAGGCAGGTGAAGCCGCCGCGCAGCCCGACGCGGATCGTGCCGCTGACCGGGTTGCTCGGGTTGAGCGCGAGTTCCATCGCGGCCGCGTCCATCACCGCGAGCAGGGCGATCAGCCAGTTGCGGTACGGCTGCGGCGAGCGGAAGTGGATCAGCACCGGATAGCTGGTGTGGCTCTCCGAGACCTCCGCCGACCAGCGCTCCCAGCCGCGGTAGAGGTCGGGCAGGCTGTCGAGCAGCCCCGCCACCTGCACGTGCCGGTACAGGATCTCCGGGCCCCAGGCCGGAACGCCGGCGCGCGCCTGAAGTAGCGTCACCTCCGTCTCCCTGCGGGCGTACGCCGTGTACAGCGCGGGCAGGTAGCCGACCTGGAGGCCGATTGCCACCGGTCCGGTGGCCGCGGCGCAGAAGTCGAGGAAGGTCAGCCGGTCGCGGGCGGACGAGGCGAAGCCGAGGGTGAACAGCGACGAGCCGGACTCGCGCAGCGCTGCGTCGAAGCCCAGACCGCTGGCCCCGGCCAGCAGCAGCGCGTACCCGGCCAGGAACAGCACGAGCCAGCTGATCAGCGTGATGAGGATGGCCAGCGGCGCGGCCCAGGCCAGCGCCCGGTCCTTGGTCTCATAGGCCTTGAAGCGGTCGGCCACGTACTGGAACGGCCAGCGCACCGCCGTGTGCATCGCGCGGGTGTAGACGGACTTGATCCCGCGCGGCACCACGAGGCTCACGACCACCGAGAGCCAGGTCGCGGCCACCAGGGCCGCGCCGAGCGCCAGCTCTAAGATCTTCATGCCTTACATTCTGTCGCTACGTGGCCGGGCCGCACGCGTGGGATGCTCGGCCGCGTGACCGACAACCCCATCGCATTGACGCATGAGGCCGCCGACCTGGTCCTGATCGGGGGACCTTGCTATACCGCCGACGCCGCGCGCTCGTGGACGTCGGGGATCGCGGTACGTGCGGGCGTGATCACGGCCCTTGGCGAGCAAGCGGCGCGTGACGCGATCGGGCCGCGCACACGCGTCGTGGATCTCGCCGGGAAGCTGGCGTTGCCGGGGTTCATCGACGCGCACGTCCACCCGGTGTTCGGCGGCGCGGAACGCCTGCGCTGCGACCTGACCGGTTCGCGCGACGCACACGAGGCGGTGGCTCGCGTCGCGGCGTACGCGGCGGCCAATCCACAGGTGCCGTGGATCGTCGGCGGCGGCTGGTCGATGGACCAGTTTCCGGGCGGTGCACCGAGCCGTGCATTGCTTGACGCGGTAGTGCCGGACCGTCCGGTCTTCCTGCTCAACCGCGATCATCATGACGCCTGGGCGAACAGTCTCGCGCTGCGTGTCGCCGACGTGGATCGCGACACCCCCGATCCGGTGGGAGGCCGCATCGCCCGCGAGCCCGGTGGCGAACCGGCCGGTGCGCTGCACGAGGAGGCCGCGAATCTGGTCGGCCGACATGCGCCCCGGCTCAGCGAGGACGACTATCTGGACGCGTTGCTCGAAGGCCAGCGTTACCTGCACTCCTTCGGCGTCACCGGCTGGCAGGACGCGATCGTCGGCGGATACCTCGGTTACGACGACATCCTGCCCGCGTACTTGCGTGCCGCGCGTGAGGGGCTGCTGATAGGGCACGTGACCGGCGCGTTGTGGTGGGACCGCAACCGGGGTCTGGAGCAGATCGCCGACTTGGTCGAACGGCGCGCGGCGGCTGCGGATGCCTTGACGGCTGGCTCAGCAGCCGGGCTCGGTGGCTTCACCGCCGGAACCGTCAAGATCATGCAGGACGGGATCTGCGAGAACCTGACCGCGGCGATGCTTGAGCCCTACCTCGACGGTGCCGGGCATCCCACCGGCCACCGCGGGCACAGCTATCTCGACGCCGCGCTGCTGGCCGAGGCGGTCACCCGGCTTGACGCGCTCGGCTTCCAGGTTCACGTGCACGCGATCGGCGATCGCGGTGTGCGTGAGGCGCTCGACGCGTTCGAAGCGGCGCGGGCGGCGAACGGCCCGACCGGGAACCGGCACCACATCGCGCACATCCAGGTCGTGGACCCGCAGGACATCCCGCGCTTTCGCGAACTCGACGTCACCGCGAACATGCAGGCGCTGTGGGCTGCCGAGGACGAGCAGATGCGCGCGCTCAACGAACCGGTCCTCGGCGCGCGCCGGTACGTCCGTCAGTACCCGTTCGAAGCGCTGCGGCGCAGCGGGGCCACACTCGCGGCGGGCAGCGACTGGCCGGTTTCGACTCCTGATCCGCTCCAGGCGGTGCATGTCGCGGTCAATCGGACCGTGCCAGACGCAGTGGCCGGGACAGCACCGTTCCTACCGGATCAGGCACTCGCGCTCGGCGACGCGCTCGCCGCCTACACCATCGGTTCGGCGCGGGTCTGCCGGGCCGAGACGCGCACCGGCTCGCTGGAGATCGGTAAGCGCGCCGATCTGGCCGTGCTCGACCGCGACGTGTTCGGCTCCGCAGCGCAGCGAATAGGCGAGGCCAGCGTCGTGCTGACCGTCGCGGCCGGAGCTGTTGTCCACGATGCCTACGACTCTTAACTATCTGTCCGCACCCTGATCATCGTGGGGTTAAGGACGCTGAATGACACGTTTACCTGCAAAGACGTGGAGTGTTCCGAAGAGCAAAATCTTCACATAGGCCGTATTCGCTCTTTCCGGGGTGCCTTGACGGAGTTACAGATGTCTTAGCTGCATCACCCATGCTCCGACTCCACACCCCGGAGGGAACCTTGAGCTCGCGTCGCACCCTTGTCGCGCTCGCCACCGCGGCGGCCACCGCTGTCGCGGTCCTGTCTGTCGCCGGCCCCGCGAACGCATCGACGGCGCACTACGTCGCCCTGGGCGACTCGTACGCATCCGGCCTCGGGGCCGGCAACTACGGCTCCAGCGGTTCGTGTGACCGCAGCGCCGGCGCGGCCGCCCAGCTGTGGGCGAACGCGAACAGCCCGGCTTCGTTCACCTTCGCCGCCTGCTCCGGCGCGACGACCAGCGACGTGCTGAACAGCCAGCTCGGGTCGCTGAACACGGGGACCACCCTGGTGTCGCTCATCATCGGCGGCAACGACGTGGGCTTCTCCAGCACCATGACGGACTGCGTCCTGTTCAGCACCTCCACCTGCGTCAGCGAGATCAACAGCGACGAGGCGCAGGCCAACGCGGTGCTGCCCGGCCGCTACGACAACCTGCTGAACACGATCAAGGCCAAGGCGCCCAACGCCAAGATCGTGTTCATGGACTACCCGGACTTCTACGACCTGAACGTCTTCTGCATCGGCCTGAGCGCCACCGACCACCAGAAGATCGACGAGGGCATCAACCTGCTCGACTCGCTGATCCAGCAGGCCGCCGC
>NZ_DASYZI010000245.1:0-13946 GCF_035946395.1 Actinocrinis sp. | reverse complement strand
GCCCCAGCCGGTGTCGTCGAGGCATTTGCCGGAGTTGGGGTTGAGGTAGGCGCCGTTGCTTTGGTGGACCCAGGTTTGGGCGCCGGTGCCGTTGCAGTCGTAGAGGTCGACGGTGGTGCCGTTGGCGGTGCCGGCGCTGTTCACGTCCAAGCACTTGCCCTGCACCATCAGCTGGTTGCTGGTGGTCAGGGTCCATTGCTGGGCGTTGGTGCCGTTGCAGGTGTAGACCTGGACCGGGTTGAAGTTGGCCGTGCTGGCCGCGCGGTTGTCCAGGCACAGGCCGTTGTAGGCAAGAGTCACCGCGCCGGGACCGCTACCGCCGCCGCAGTTGGTCGTGCAGCCTCCGCCGCCGGTGATCTGGTTGAAGGCGCGCGAGTAGGCGTAGCCGGTGCCCTTGTCGTAGCCGTCGACTTCCCAGAACGACAGTTCCTGCACGCCGTTCGAGGCGGCGAAGCCCTCCAGGGACTGCGCGTCGCTCTGCGAGAAGACCGTGCCGTCGTCGTTGGTGCCGGCGATCGGGGTCAGGCCCATCTTCGCGTAGGCGGCGGAGGTGGAGATCCCGTACAGGCCCGCCAACTGGTTCGCGGTGCCCTGCGCGGCGGACTCGGCGGCGGCGAGGTCGTTGGTGCCGGCGCCGAAGTCCATCGTCATGATGTTGACGGCGTTGACGTTCACGCCCTGGGCCTGCGCGTCCTGCAACAGCGCGTACTCCGAGCCGCCGCCGGTCGGCAGCCCGCTGGGATCGACGGCGAGGGTGAAGTCGACCTGCACGGCCGGGTTCTGCCGCTGCAACGCGGCCAGCGCCTGGTCGCGGCGGGTCGTCGAGGCCGTGTCGCTGAGCGTGCCGCCCTCGATGTCGAAGTCGAGCCGGGTCACCCCGGTGCTGTTGACGATGTTCGCGTACGCCGAGGTCAGCGACGAGACGTTGGTGCAGGTCTGGGCCAGTTCGCCGCCGGACGCGCCGCCGGAGGAGATGATGACCTGCCCGCCCGCCGACTGCAACGCGCTGATCTGCGAGTTGAACTGGGTCAGCCCGTAGCCGCCGTCCTCCCACTGCGGCGTACAGCCGGACAGCGGGATGAGGAAGGCGAGGGTGTAGTACTTCAGGCCGGTCGCGTTCATGTCGGCGGTCATGTCGCCGACGTCACCGGTGGTGACCTGGAGGTAGGGCGCGGCGTAGTGGGCCGGGAAGGCCGGCCCGGCCGCCTGCGCGGGCTGGCTGACGGCGAGCAGCATGCCGCCCGCCGCCAGCGGCGCTGCCGTGATCAGCGCGGCCGTGCGCTTGAGCCGGCCCGGCCGCTCGGCGCGGTCGGGACCGTGCGAGGAGTTCATCGTTCGGCGCTCCCTGATTCCGTGCGGGACTTCACGTCCCGTCAGGTGGGTGAACAAGGGGACGTCGCAGGGCCGGAGCGGTCCGGCGACGCGGAACACCGCCAGCGCCGAGCGGTGCGTGAGAGTGCAGTGTGGTGCCGCTGTGTAAGGGTGCTGTTATGCCACGCGATGCGGCCGATCCGCCTTCCGGCCGCATCGCGTGGCGTGCTTATTTCGCGGTGTGATTTAACCCGCGATACTCGAACTCGTCAAGAGCTCTTACAGATCGCAACCGGTTCCGGAACCGGTTGCAGAAGCCGGCCGTTCGGCGTCCCGTGACAGGCCGACGATCCGGGCAGGTCATCGGCACCGTGCCGTCAGGTGCTTGAGGAGGCTCGTGCGTGGCCCGCGGTCCAGCGCGGATGCCGAAACCGTTGACAGATCGGGGGCGCGGGACGAACATCTCCGACTGGAGAGCGCTCTCCAGTGCGGCGGGCACTGACAGGCACTGACATCGCCTCGCGGGCGCGAGGGCGTGCGTGGCATGCCCTCATAAGTGTGTTCGGAACCTCCCAGGCACGTCGGGACTCCCCAAGCACACCGAGCCCCGGGGCCCAACAACGAACGAGACGAGATTGGACCCCGCCATGCGCTCCGGTGCCCCGGCCCTGTGCGAACGGCGCTGCCGCCTCGCCATCCCGGCGTATCCGGGGCTGTCGGGGGACATCGGCGCGGTCTGCGAAACGTGCGCGGGCTTCGAGAATCCGCGCTCGTACGGATCTGGTCCAGACGGCCTCTGTTCCGGTGGACTCGGCCGACTCTGCTCAGGCGGACTCGCGCACCACCAGGGTCGGCTCGAAGATCACCGAAGTGGGCGGGCTGTCCGGGTCGTCGATGTGCTTGAGCAGCAGCCGGGCCATCTCGGCGGCCATGTCTTCGAGCGGCTGGCGGATGGTGGTCAGCGGCGGCCGGCTCATCACCGCGGCGTTGCTGTCGTCGAACCCGATGACCGCCACGTCCTCGGGCACCCGGCGGCCGCTGTCGTGCAGCGCCAGCACCGCTCCGAGCGCCATCAGGTCGTTGGCCACGAACACCCCGTCCAGGTCCGGGTACTCGGCCAGCAACTGCTTCATCGCCCGCTCGCCGGTCTCCTGGGTGAAGTTGCCCTCGACCGACGGGACGTAGGCGTGCCCGCGCCGCGCCATCGCGTCGCGGAACCCGCTGAGCCGGTCCTGGCTGGCCGGCATGTCCAGCGGGCCGGAAATGGTCGCGACCCGCCGGCAGCCGCGCTCGGTGAGCCGGTCCGCGGCCAGCTTCGCCCCCGCGCTCTGCGCCGCGTCGACATAGCTGATCGGCAGCGGGCTGACCGGGCGCTGGGAGAGCACCGCGGGCAGGCCGGCCTCGGTGAGCAACCCGGGCAGCGGGTCGGCGGAGCTCGCCGAGACCGCGATCACGCCGTCCACGTGGCCCTGCTTGAGATACCCGATCAGCTGGGTGCGCGCCTGGTCGTTCTCGGCCAGCATCAGCACCATCGCGACCCCCCGCGGGCGCAGCACGCCCATGATGCCGCTGACCAGCCGCCCGAAGAACGGGTCGGTGAAGATGCGGCCGAGGAAGGGATCGTCGAAGGTGCGGTGCTCGGCCTCGGAGACCACCAGCGCGACCGAGTTGGTCCGCCGGGTCACCAGCGAGCGGGCCGCCTGGTTGGGCACGTACCCGGTCTGGGCCACCGCCTGGCGGACCAACTCCTGGATCTGCGGGTCCACGTTACGGATTCCGTTGATCACCCGTGACACCGTCGCGCGGGAGACCCCGGCCACCTTGGCGACGTGTTCGAGCGTCGGCGAGGCGCCCGGCGCGGGGCGGTCTTTGCTCATGAAAGCTTTTGTAGCACACCTGATTGGAGAGCGCTCTCCAGTCCCCCCGAAACGCGAGTTTCGGCGACTTGGCAGATCCACGTCCGACAAGGCAGGAGCAGGCATGACTACCCTCCGCTCCGGCGCAGCGACGCGCCGGAGGAAATCGCTTCACGTACTACCCCGACCGATACAGGCCGTGCTGATCGCCCTGGTCACGCTCGGCCTGGCCGCTTACGCGCTCGTCGCGCCCGCCGCGGGTACCGCGCACGCCGCCGCCACGCTGCTCTCCCAGGGCAAGACGGCGACCGCGTCCTCGGTGAACGCCGGGAACGTCGCGGCGAACGCGGTGGACGGCAACACTGGTACGCGCTGGGAGAGTGCGTGGAGCGACCCGCAGTGGTTGCAGGTGGACCTGGGTGCGACCGCGACCATCAGCCAGGTGGTGATCCAGTGGGAGACCGCGTCGGGCAAGGCCTACCAGATCCAGGTGTCGAACGACGCGACGAACTGGACGTCGATCTATTCGACGACGACCGGTCCGGGTGGCACGGAGACGTTGAACGTCACGGGGACCGGCCGGTACGTGCGCATGTACGGAACGGTGCGTAACACCGGCTACGGCTACAGCATCTGGGAGTTCCAGGTCTACGGAACGCTCGGAACGCAGTCCGGCTGTGGCACGACGAACGCTGCGCTGAATCAGCCCGCGACGGCCTCGTCGGTGAACGGCGGGAACCAGGCCTCGTTCGCGGTGGACGGCAACACCGGTACGCGCTGGGAGAGCGCGTGGAGCGACCCGCAGTGGCTCCAGGTCGACCTCGGCTCGGTGCAGAGCATCTGCCAGGTGGTGATCCAGTGGGAGACCGCGTCGGGCAAGGCCTACCAGATCCAGGTCTCCAACGACGCCACGAACTGGACCAACGTCTACTCCACGACCACCGGCCCCGGCGGCACCGAGACGCTGAACGTCTCAGGTTCCGGACGCTACATCCGCATGTACGGGACGGTGCGTAACACCGGCTACGGCTACTCGATCTGGGAGTTCCAGGTCTTCACCGGTACGTCGGCCTCCACGAGCCCGTCGTCGTCGCCTTCGGCCTCAGCCTCACCCTCGCCGAGTCCGACGCAGTCGCAGCCCGCGTGGAGCACGGTGTGGAACGCTAACCTCTCCGGCGCGGCCAACACCGCCCCGCCGTCCGGCGACTGGATCGAGGACACCGGCACCAGCGCCCCGGGCGGCCCGGCCCAGTGGGGCACCGGCGAGATCGAGACCATGTCCAACTCGACCAGTAACGTTTCCACCGACGGCGCCGGCCACCTGAACATCACCGCGCTGAACAACAACGGCGCATGGACCTCCGGCCGGATCGAGTCCCAGCGCAGCGACTTCGCCGCCCCCGCGGGCGGCATGCTCCAGATCTCCGCGTCGATCAAGCAGCCCAACCCGGCCAACGGGATCGGCTACTGGCCGGCGTTCTGGACCCTCGGCGCCGGCTCGCGCACCGGCGGCACCTGGCCGGCCATCGGCGAGTCGGACATCATGGAGGCCGTCAACGCCCGCAGCCAGGTCTCCGGCACACTGCACTGCGGCGTGGCACCCGGCGGCGCGTGCAACGAGTACAGCGGCCGTACCAGCGGCCTGACGTACTGCGCCGGCTGCCAGACCGCTTACCACACCTACTCCGAGGTCATCGACCGCACCAAGTCGGACGAGCAGATCCGCTGGTACGCCGACGGCCAGCAGTTCTGGCAGGTCAGCGAGGACCAGGTGGGCGTGGCGGTCTGGCAGGCCGCGGTGGACCACGGCTTCTTCATCATCTTCGACCTGGCCATCGGCGGCTCGTTCCCCAACGCCGACTGCGGCTGCACCTCGCCGAACGTGCAGACCTCGTCCGGCGGCACGCTGAGCATCGCCTCGGTGCTCGTGCAGCAGAGCACCGGCACCGCGCCCCCGGCGCTGACCACGCCGCCCGCCCCGGCGAACAACCCGAGCGTGGTCAAGGTCACCGGAACCCAGGGCAACTGGGGCCTGACGGTCAACGGCGCGCCGTACACCATCAAGGGCGCCACCTGGGGACCGCCTCCCTCCGCCGCGGCCGCGTACATGCCCGACCTGGCCTCGACGGGCGTGAACACGATCCGCACCTGGGGCACGGACGGCACGACGCAACCGCTGCTGGACGCCGCGAACGCCAACGGCATCAAGGTGATCAACGGGTTCTGGCTGAACCAGGGCCAGGACTACACCGACGCCACATATAAGACGAATACACTCAACACGATCATCCAGTACGTCAACCAATACAAAAACAACAACGCCGTACTGATGTGGGACGTGGGCAACGAGGTGATCCTCACCTTGCAGAACACGTACTCCGGGGCGCAGTTGGAGTCCGAGCGCAACGCGTACGCGCAGTACGTGGAGCAGGTCGTCCAGGCCATCCACCAAGCCGACCCGAACCACCCGGTGACCTCGACCGACGCGTGGGTCGGCGCGTGGCCGTACTACAAGGCCAACACGCCTGACCTGGACCTGCTGGCCGTCAACTCCTACGGCCAGGTGTGCGGCGTGCAGTCCGCGTGGAGCAGCGGCGGGTACACGAAGCCGTACATCGTCACCGAGACCGGTCCGTCCGGCGAGTGGGAGGTGCCCAACGACGCCAACGGCGTGCCGCTGGAGGACACCGACCAGGCGTCCGCGGCAGGCTACTCCAGCGCGTGGAACTGCATCGCCGGTGCGAAGGGCGTCGCCCTCGGCGCGACGCTGTTCAACTACGGGCTGGAGAACGACTTCGGCGGCATCTGGTTCAACCTGGTCACCGGCGGCTGGCGGCGCCTGTCGTACTACACCGTCAACAGCGTCTACGGCGGCAAGAACCCGACGAACCAGGCGCCGGTCATCTCCAGCATGACCGTCAACAACGCCTCGGCGGTGCCCGCAGGCGGCACGTTCACCGTCAACGTGAGCGCCAGCAGCCCGATCGGCGCCCCGCTGCGTTACGGAGTCGAGCTGAGCAGCAAGTACATCGACTCCGGCACGGCACAGCGTGGCGTCAACTTCACCGCCAGCGGCGGCACGCTCACCATCACCGCCCCACGCATCATCGGGGTGTGGAAGGTGGACGTGTACGTGTATGACGGCCAGGGCAACGCGGGCATCCAGACCGCGTCGTTCAAGGTCGTGCCTCCGCCGGTCAGCGGCACGAACCTGGCCGTCGGCAAGACGACCACGGCGTCCTCGTACCAGGCCACCGGCACCGGCGCGCCCTTCCCGCCGAGCAACGCGACGGACGGGAACACGGCCACCCGCTGGGCGAGCGACTGGAGCGACCCGCAGTGGCTCCAGGTGGACCTGGGATCGACCACCGCGATCCACCACGTCCAGCTGGTGTGGGAGAGCGCGTACGGGCAGGCGTACCAGATCCAGACCTCGAACGACGGGACGAACTGGACCACGATCTACTTGACCACGACGGGCATCGGCGGCGTCGATGACTTCAACGTGAGCGGATCGGGCCGCTACGTGCGGATGTACGGCACGGCGCGCGGGACCACGTACGGATACTCGCTCTACGAGTTCGGGATCTACTAGCGGGCCGGTAGCCCGGAGAAGTTGAAAGGGGCCGCCGGTCGCGTGATCGCGACCGGCGGCCCCCGGCTTTTGGGGGAGTGCTGTGTCAGTCCAACGCCGTGTCAGTCGAACACAGCGTCAGTCAAACACAGCGTCAGTTCACAGCTACGGCTGCCGACAACGGCAGGTCGCCCGCCGAGCGGCCGGCCAGCAGGGTGAACTCGCCAGGCTCGGTGCTCCAACTGCCCGCTGAAACCGACCAGTGCTGGAGCGCGCGCGCCGGGATCTCGACCAGTGCCGTGACCGACTCGCCGGGCTGCGCCTCCACGGCGGCGAATCCGGCGAGCCAGCGCGCCGGCCGGTCGATCGAGCTCTCGGACCGGCTCAGGTAGACCTGCACGACCTCGCGCCCGGCCCGGTGGCCGCCGTTGCGCACGGTGACCTCGACGGCGAAGCCTTGGCCGTGCTCCACGGCGCGCGGCGCCGAAACCGCCTCGTACTGCCAGGTCGTATAACCCAGGCCGTGGCCGAACCAGAACATCGGCTCGGGCCGCGCCTGGTCGGCGCCGCGCGGGCGCAGCCAGGCCCGGTAGCCGATGTGCAGGCCCTCGGCGTAGTCGAGCACTCCCTTGACCGGCCTGGTGTCCAGGATCGGCACGTCCTCGGCGGCGGCGCCCCAGGTGGTCGGCAGCCGGCCGCCCGGCTCCGCCGCGCCGAACAGCAGGTCGGCGATGCCATCGCCGGCCTCTTGGCCGGGGAACCAGGTCAGCAGCGCCGCGGGCACGTCGTCGAGCCAGGGCAGCAGCACCGGGCCGCCCGCGTTGACCACCACGACGGTGCGCGGGTTGACCGCGGCCACCGCCGCCACCAGCTCGTCCTGGCGGCCCGGCAGCGCGAGGCTGGCGCGGTCGAAACCCTCGCTCTCGATCTCGTCCGTGGTGCCCACCACGACCACCGCGGCGTCGGAGGCCTTCGCCAGGGCCACCGCGGCGGCCAACTCGTCATCGTCGTCGCGGCGCGGCGGGTCGGCCGTCAGCGCGACCGCCAGGCCCGTGTCGGGGGTGATCCGGCGGCGGGCGGCCAGCTCCACCGGCGCGCCGGCGACGACGTTGAGCGGGACCTGCCGGTACGACGGGGTGACGTGCAGGTAGGTGGGGTCGTCCGACTCCGGCACGACCGTCTCGTCGACCAGCACCCTGTCGCCGGCTCGCAGCGAGACCTCGCCGAGCCCGACGACGCCGACCTTCCACTCGCCGCCGACCTCGGGCACCAGGCGCGCGCTGACCTCGACGAACTGCGCGCCGAGCGAGCTGAAGTTCACCGAGGGCTCAAGGATGCGGCCGCTCAGGCGCCGCTCGCTGTGTACCTCGACGCCGTCCGCGTCCAGGTAGCGCACCCGCACCCCTGGCTCACCGGTTACCGGGTCCGTGGCGCGGTCCGGGGTCAGCGGCGTCGGCCGTACGCTGACGTGCACCCCGGCGGCGTACTCGACCCTTGCGACGTCCTCCAGGGCGGCGCGGATGCCGGCCAGTGGCGTGACCGTCGACTCGGGGAACACGCTCGCGCTGCCGCCGCCCTGGATGCGCGCCGTGGCCGCGTTCGGGCCGATGACGGCGACGCTGCGCAGCGACGCGGGGTCCAGCGGAAGCAGGTCCTCCTCGTTGCGTACCAGGACGCTGCTGCGCGCGACGGCGTGCCGCAACAGCGCGCGCGCCTCGCCCATGGTCGCGGCCTGCGGCGCCGCGGTGCCGTTCGTCCAGAGGTCGTCCAGCCCGATGTCGTCCAGCGCGCCGACCCGCTCGGCCAGCTGGAACAGCCGGCGCAGCTTCTCGTCGATCAGCGCTTCGGGCACCACGCCCTCGCGGACCGCCGCAGCCAGCGGAGCGCCCCAGTGTGGGTTCGGTCCGGGCATCGCCAGGTCCTGCGCGGCCAGCGCGGCCGGGACGGTCGAGCGCAGCGCGCCCCAGTCCGAGACCACCAGGCCGTCGAAGCCCCACTCGCCCTTCAGCGGCTCGGCCAGCAGCGGGCTCTCCGACATCGTGGTGCCGTTGACCGAGTTGTAGGCCGACATCACCGCCCACACCCCGGCCCCGACGGCCGCCTCGAACGGCGCGAGGTACACCTCGCGCAGCGCGCGCTCGTCGACCCGGGCGTCCAGGCTGAGGCGCTCGGTCTCCGAGTCGTTGGCCACGTAGTGCTTCGCGGTCGCGGCGACGCCGCCGCTCTGCACGCCCCTGATGTACGCCGCGCCGATCCGCCCGGTCAGCAGCGGGTCCTCGGAGTAGCACTCGAAGTGCCGCCCGCCGACCGGGGAGCGGTGCAGGTTGAGCGTCGGGGCGAGAAGTTGGCGCACGCCCTTGCGCCGTGCCTCGTCGGACAGGATCCGGCCCAGCCGCTCGACCAGCTCCGTGTCCCAGGTGGCGGCCATCGCGGTGGCGGAGGGCAGGGCGAGCGCGGTGTCCCGCTCGTCCCAGCGCTCGCCGCGCACGCCGATCGGCCCGTCCGAGGTCACGATCGCGCGCATGCCGGCCGCGGGTTCGGCGGCGGTGCGGAAGACCGAGCCGCCTGACAGCAGCCTGATCTTCTGTTCCAGATCGAGTCGGGAGATGCGTTTCTCGAAGCGCCGGTCCAGCCGGTCACCGCTGTCCGCACCGCGCATGACGTCGTTATCCCTCCCAGCCCGTTGGAGAGCGCTCTCCCCAAGTGAAGGTTCCCGGTCCGCGAGGGGCGCTGTCAAGAGCGAGATCAGACCGCGGAAGCGTTTCCGTTCATGCACACCGTTACCTTGCCGTAGTAAACGCGGGCTTGACGTGCCCGGCGCGAGACTGTTTCATACCACCCACGGAACCGGTTCCGGAATCGGTTCCGGGCCGTGGCCGCGAAGGCCGGGACGACCGTTCCCACTGGTGGGAACGCCTGACAACGACGTGAGGAGGGGACCAGCCGTGCCGATCACCATGGCCGACGTCGCCGCTCGCGCCGGAGTCAGCAAGACCACGGTCTCGCGGGTGCTCAACGGCAAGGGCGAGCTCGATCCGGCCACCGCCGCGCGGGTCCGCCAGGTCATCCAGGAACTCGGCTACGTGCCGAGCGCCGGGGCGGTGAGCCTGGCGCGCGGTCGCACACGCGTGCTGGGCATGCTCGTGCCCTCGTTCAGCTGGCCGTGGATCGGCGAGGTGCTCCAGGGCGTCGCCGACGCGGTCGAGGAGGAGGGCTACGGCCTGCTGCTGTTCAGTTGCAGCAAGGGCGAGGAGTCGCTGCAACGGTTCGCGTCGCAGGCCTCGGCGAAGACCTTCGACGGGCTGCTGGTGATCGAGCCTGAGGGCACCCTGGACTTCATCGCCGGCCTGCACCGCAGCGGGCTGCCGGTCGTGCTCATCGACGACCGCGGCCACCAGCCGGAGTTCCCCTCGGTGGCCACCACCAACCGGGGCGGGGCTCAGGACGCCGCCCGGCACCTGCTGCAACTCGGCCGCAAACGGCCGATCGTGGTGGCCGGCCCCGAGGAGCTCGGCTGCACCCAGGAGCGGCTGGCCGGGTTCGCCGAGGTCTACGCGCAGGCCGGACTCCCGCTGGAACCCTGGCGGGTGGTGGACGGAGACTTCACCTTCGAGGGCGGCCGGGCGGAGATCGGGCGCTTGTTGCGTTCCGCGCGGCACCTGAACGCCGAGCCGGGCTTCGACGCGGTGTTCGCGCACAACGACCTTTCGGCGGCCGGGGCGATCCAGGCGCTGCGCGAAGCGGGGCTGCGCTCGCCGGGCGAGGTGGCGGTCGTCGGCTTCGACGACGTGCCGCAGGCCTCGCACACCGACCCACCGCTGACCACCGTGCACCAGCCGCTGCGCGAGATGGGAGAGACCGCGGCCCGCGCGCTCATGGGCCACTTCGACGGCACGCCCCTGGCCGCCGAGCCGATCGTCCTGCCGACCACGCTCGTCGTGCGGGGCTCGACTGTGACACACGCGCCCTGACGATTCCGCAGAACAGCGACACCGCAAGGCAGTACCGCAGTTGGACCAAACGCTCGAATCCACAGATCCGCACAGCAACAACGCATGACAAGTCAGGCGGGGACGCGCCAACGCCCCCGGCCCGACCCGTCACACCCGCTCCGGCCGCGTGCCTGTCGGCCGAGGCGGCAGACCCCCATCCGTACGGCGCGCCGCTGCACAGTGAACAAGCACAGTGGACAAGCCACGTCGAAATGAGGACCCATGCGTGTGAACCGCTCAATCACCGCCGTGTTGGCGGGCAGCCTGGCGGTCGCCTCGCTGACCGCCTGCGGCGGCAATTCGTCGAGCACTACCACGAACACCGGCAAAAGCGCGACCGGTGTGCTGAACATCAGCATGCCCGACGGAGCCTCCGAAAAGGATAACAACAACCCGTACCTGGCCACTTCGGCGGCCTCGCACCTGGGCTACCGGTACGTCATCTACGAGCCCGTCGCCATGGTGAACCTGACCGACCCGACGTCGCAGCCGGTGCCGTGGCTGGCCACCGCGTGGACGTTCACCCCCGACTTCAAGTCGGTCTCCTTCACCGTGCGCCAGGGCGTGAAGTTCTCCGACGGCAGCGACATGACCGCCGACGACGTCGCGTACTCCTTCTCGATCCTCAAGCAGTACGCGGCGCTGAACTCCAACGCGCTGCCGATCGACTCGGTGAGCACCTCGGGCAACCAGGTCACCGTGAACTTCACCACCTCGGTGTACGTCATGCAGGCCAAGGTGCTGTCCACCTTCGTGGTGCCGAAGAAGATCTGGTCCGCGATGAGCGACCCGACCACGGACACCGTGCAGAGCCCGATCGGCACCGGCCCGTACACGCTCAAGACCTTCACGCCGCAGACGGTCACCCTCGACGCGCGCACCAGCGGCTACTGGCAGGCGCTGCCCAAGGTCGCCGAGCTGCACTACAGCACCTACACGGGCAACGACACCGAGACCCAGGCGCTGGTGACCGGCGCCACCGAGTGGAGCTACGTCTTCATCCCGGACGCCAAGACCGTCTTCGCCGGCCGCGACCCGCACTACAAGCTGTGGTTCCCGCCGTCGCTGAGCGCCGACGGCCTGTGGTTCAACACCACGATCAAGCCGTGGGACAACCAGTACCTGCGCCAGGCGGTCGGCATGGTGATGAACCGGGCCGACATCTTCAACCAGGGCGAGTCGGGCTACTTCAAGCCGGAGATCGACAACATCACCGGCCTGCCCTCGCCGGCCGGCGACAGCTTCGTGGCCTCGCAGTACAAGGGCGTCAACGGCCAGAAGACCCCCGCCGACGCCACGACGCTGCTGACCGCGCACGGCTTCACCCTCGCGGGCGGCACCCTGAAGGACCCCAGCGGCAAGCCGGTCACGCTGACCATCACCGACCCGGCCGGCTGGAGCGACTACCAGACCGACCTGTCGATCATCCAGGACAACCTGAAGCAGATCGGCATCGCCGTCACCATCGACAAGGCCGACACCGACGCCTGGTTCACCAACATCGCCGACGGCAAGTTCCAGGCGGCGATGCACTGGAGCAACGGCGGCGTGACCCCGTACGACATGTACGAGAACATCATGGACGGCGCGGACCTGGTGCCGGTCGGCCAGGCGGCCAACTCCGGCAACTACGGGCGCTTCAGCAGCCCTGACGCCACCGCGGCGCTCAAGGCCTACGCCAACGCCTCCGACGATGCCAGCCGGACCGCGGCGATGAACACCATCGAGCAGATCATGGTGGAGCAGGCGCCGATGATCCCGACCTCGGCCGGCAACTACGGTGCGGAGTACTCGACCAAGCACTGGACCGGCTGGCCCGGCGACGGCAACTCGTACATGCCGATCCAGCCCACGCTGACCCAGGCGCTCGACGTCATCATGCACCTGACCCCGGCCACGTCCTGACGCCTCCCCTGAACGGCCGGGTTCGGCCGCACTCCGAACCCGGCCACGTCAGCCCCCTTGCGGTGGCCGCGCACGAGCCGCGCGGCCACCGCAAGGGGGCACGGCGGCGGGAGGGGACCGGCAGTACCCGAGTAGAAGCGAAGATGACCAGATGACGACGCTGAGCGAGACGTCGCCGGCCCCCGGGACCACCGACGTGGTCCTCGAAGCCGAGGACCTGACCAAGCACTTCCCGGTGCGTCGGCAGCTGCGCGCCCTGTTCTCCGGCGACCGGTTGGCCGTCCACGCGGTGGACGACGTCAACCTGCTGCTGCGCCGCGGCAGGGTCACCGCGCTGGTCGGCGAGTCCGGGTCGGGCAAGTCGACCGTGGCCCGGCTGCTCGCCCAGCTCTACCCGCGCACCGGCGGGGCGATCCGGCTGCACGGCGAGGCCACCACGGTGCGCGGCGGGCGCAGGTTCCGCGCCTACAGCGGCCGGGTCCAGATGATCTTCCAGGACCCGTTCGCCTCACTCAACCCGGTGCACACGGTGCGCTACCACCTCACCCGCGCGCTGCGCGTGCACGGCCGGGTGGGCCGCGGCAAGCTCGCCACCGAGGAGGCGCTCGCCGACCTGCTGCGCAAGGTGCAGCTGACGCCGCCCGAGCGCTACATCGACAAGTTCCCGCACGAGCTCTCCGGCGGCCAGCGCCAGCGCGTGGCCATCGCCCGCGCCCTGGCCGCGGGGCCCGAGGCGCTGCTGGCCGACGAGCCGGTCTCGATGCTGGACGTCTCCATCCGGCTCGGGGTGCTCAACCTGCTGGCCGGCCTGCGCGAACGCGAAGGGCTGGCCATCTTGTACGTGACCCACGACATCGCGTCCGCGCGTTACCTGGCCGATGTGATCGCGGTCATGTACGCCGGGCAGATCATCGAGTCCGGACCCGCGGCGCAGGTCACCGACGCTCCGGCCCACCCCTACACGCAGCTGCTGCTGTCCGCCGCGCCCGACCCGGACCGGGCTGAGCCGCCGTCGCTGCGGGGCCGGGGAGCGCCGCCCAACCTGATCCGGCCGCCGAGCGGCTGCCGGTTCCACCCGCGCTGCCCGTTCGCCATGGCGGTCTGCGCCGAGGAACGGCCCGCGGCCATCGAGATCGCTCCGGGACACACCAGCGCGTGCTGGCTGCACGCCAAGGGCCTGAGCGCGGACCAGTCCCGGCCGCTGGCCGAACCGCCGCCGCAACAAACCCACGGATCTGGTGGGCCTGGAGAGGAGAAGTGATGAACCGGCACGTCATCTAGCGGGTCATGGCCCAGGAAGGCTCTTCG
>NZ_DASYZI010000244.1:0-10855 GCF_035946395.1 Actinocrinis sp. | reverse complement strand
GGGGGCGGCGGATCAGCCGAGGGTCCACTGCTGGTTGCTACCGCCGTTGCACGACCACAGCTCCACCAGGGTGCCGTTGGCGGTTCCGGCGCCGGTCACGTCGAGGCAGAGGCCTGACTGGACGCCGGTGATGGTGCCGTTGGAGTTGAGGTTCCACTGCTGGTTGGCGGCGCCGCTGCACGACCAGATGATCGCCTTCGTACCGTTGGTCGTGCCCTGGCCGTTGGCGTCCAGGCACAGGGTCGTGCCGTTGATCGTCATGGTCAGCGCACCGGACGAGGTGTGGGTCCAGGTCTGGTTCGCGCCACCGTTGCAGGTGTAGATCTGCTGCTGCGTGCCGAGGGTGGTGGTGGAGCTCGGGTCGTCCAGGCACTTGCCCGCGCCCACCGCGCGCAGCAGACCGGTGTTGCCGCCGGTGCCGCCGCTGCCGGGGGTGATCGACAGGTTGTCGAACTGCGCGGTCTCGCCCTGGCTGGTGGCGTAGCCGGCCTGGCCGGCGCCGTAGGTGAAGTCGTTCGCCGTGCCGACCGTCTTGCCGTCGATGCCGGCGGTGATGGTGCTGCCGGAGAAGGCGAGCGACAGGGTGTGCCAGCTGTTGGTTCCCAGCGCCGTGGTCGTGCCGCTGGCCAGGGTCGAGTTGGTGTTGCCCGTGTTCGAGCTGATGATCGACCACGCGCCGGTGTCGCTGACACGCAGGTGGTACGCGTTCAGCCCGCCGGCTCCGCCGTACGACTGCGTGCTCGCACGTCCCATCAGCTCGACATAGCCGGACTCTTCGAGCAGGACGTCCGAGGTGACGGTGTAGTTGTTCCAACCGGTGTCGCCGATCAGGGCGTGCGGGTCGGTGAGCGTGTCCCAGGTGATCGGCGCCTGCGCACTCATCTGCCGCACGCACTCGCCGCTGCGCCCACCGCCGCAGTTCGCGACCTCGAAGGCGCCCTGCCAGTCCATCAGGTACTTCGCCTCGCTGCCGACGGTGTAGCCGTCGAACGAGTCGCTGTACGGCAGGCTCATCGAGCCCTGACCGGGACCGGCCGCAGTGCTCTTACCCTGGCCGGTGGTGGTCGTCACGGTATAGACATAGCCGGGCTGCACGGTCAGGCTGTAGTTGCCTCCGGAGGGCGTGATGTCAGTGGTGTGCACGAAGTAGTCGGCCGAGTTGCCGGAGTTGAGGTTGGTCGCCCACACGTGCACCTGGCCGGTGGACAGCCCGCCGGTGACGCTGAAGTTCAGCGTCTGGGCGCTGGTGGCGTCCACGGTCTCGATGACGGTCGAGTAGTCGCTGTTGTTCGTCGACTTCAGCGAGACGTAGCTGCCGTTGCTCCGGTTGCCGCCGATGTAGCCGCTGGAGGAGTCGAGATAGTGCCAGCCGGGCGCGGTGAACTGCGTGGTCTGCGCCTCGACCCAGGCGTTCTTGCCGACCGAGTAGTAGCCGGACCACGGCTGCGGCGAGAGCACCAGGCCCATCGTCGGATACGGCAGGTTCGGCGTGATCCCGGCGTCGATCGGCCAGTTGATGTACGCGGTCATCTTCCCGTCGATGTAGCCGCGGTTGATGCCGCGTGCCATCGCCTGCGCGCCCGCGTTGTAGTCGTCCGAGCCGTTCTCGCTGGCCCACAGCTGCTTGCCGGACGAGGTCGCGGCCGACGGCACGGTGCAAGTGGACTGCGATGAGCGGTAGCCGCACGGGTAGTGCGCGCCGAGGATGCCGACCGACGCGGCGAACGCCGAATTGCTGTCGACGTCGTTGGCGATGGTCCAGTCCGAGTCGGCGCCGACGATCGTGACGTTGCCGTAGCCGCTGGAGTTCAGGGTGCTGCGAAGCTGCTCGTACCAGGAGATGTTGTAGCCGCGCTCGTTCCAGCCGCCGAGGTAGTCGATGGTCAGCCCGTCCACCTTGGCGCAGCCGAGCCAGGAAACCAGGTAGTTGACCATGTCGGTGGACCAGAAGTTCCCGCCGCCGATCCAGCCGGGCGCGCCCCAGGCCAGGCCGTACAGCTTGATGCTCGGGTTGCGCGCCTTGGCCTGCTCGGCGAGCCAGAACTCGTAGCCGACGTTGCAGTTCACCGCGCCGCGGGTGTGCTCGATGCTCGGCTCCGCGCCGGAGGTGGAGTTGGTGTCGCCGCCGATCTCGATCTTGAGGATCTGGTCCGACGCGCCGTAGCCCGGCTTGAACAGGTAGTCCAGGATCTGGCTGCGCTGCGGCTCCGGGTAGTCGATCAGCAGCCTGCTGTTTCCGCCGCCGCCGCTGATGGCGCCGACGCCGTCGAAGGTGCGTCCGCCGGACGCGCCGTTGATCGTGATCGAGGTGGCGGCGCGGGCCGGGGCGGCGGTCGTGGCGACGACGCCGCCCGCGGCCAGTGCGGCGGCCCCGAGCGCGACTGCCGAGGCGCGCAGGCGCCTGGAAAGCCGGCTGAGTCTTGACACGATGGGTTCCTTTCGTAGAGGAGAGACGTCCCGTGGCCGCTGTGGTGGGTCCGGCCACGGGACGTGGCTGTGCTCAGGGCTCTTCGACGCGGATCGTCGCGATCAGCCGAGGGTCCATTGCTGGTTGCCGCCGCCGTTGCAGGTCCAGAGTTCGACCAGGGTGCCGTTGGCGGTTGCGGCTCCGGTCACGTCGAGGCAGAGGCCTGACTGCACTCCGGTGATGGTGCCGTTGGAGTTGAGGTTCCACTGCTGGTTCGACTGGCCGTTGCAGGACCAGGTGATGACCTTCGTACCGTTCGTCGTGCCCTGACCATTGGCGTCCAGGCACAGCGTCGAACCGCCCACCGATACCGTCAACGCACCGGACGAAGTGTGTGTCCAGGTCTGATTCGCCTGGCCGTTGCAGTCCCAGATCTGCTGCTGCGTGCCCAGCGTCGTCGTCGAGTTCGGATCATCCAGACACTTGCCCGCACCCACCGCATGCAGCGCACCAGCACTCCCGCCGGTGCTACCACCACCGCCGACACCGGACTGCGAAATGACCTGCTGCGCGCCTGACGGCCAGCTGGTTCCGCTGACCTGAACGTTGCCGCTCAGGGTGTTGTTGTGCGGGGAACCGGTGGCGACCTGCGTGGCGCCGGCGTTGTACCAGTTGCTGTTGAACGCGTTGTCGTCGGTGTTGTTGTTCGCGTTGGCGTTGGTGAACGCCCACACGCCGCTGTCCTGCACGACGTTGCTGGTCAGGGTCACGTAGCGCGAGCCCTCGTCCAGGTACAGGCCGACGGTGTTGTGGTTGTCGTAGATGTAGTTGTCGTTGAACGTGGCGCTCGGGTTGGCGGACAGGTTGTAGAGGCTGCCGCCGTCGTGAAAGATCTTCTTGGTGGCGTGGATCTTGTTGTAGCTGGCGTCGGTGTTCTTCAGCGTGGTGGGAGTGGTGTACAGCGGCTGGTAGTTGTACGTGCCGCGGTTGGCATAGTCCTGACTGCCGCCCGCGTCGTTCATCCCCCAGCCCCATCCGATGTCGATGCCGTCGTAGGGCAGGTTCTCGACCTCGTTGTGGTCGATGACGGCATGGGTGACGTAGGTCGACAGGATGCCGGCCATGTCCTTGTAGTCCTCTGCGACCCCGTTGACCAGGTTGTTCGTCAGGGTGATGTTCTGGTCGGTCATCGCCGTGTCGGAGGGGTGGTGCGCGTTGGTCTGCGTGCCGCCGACCACGATCGCGGCGCCGGCGTCGTCGGTGAACGTGTTGTGGTCCGCGGTGACGCCGGAGGCGCCCAGCCCAACGCCGGAGGTGACCGCGTTGTTGTCCTGGCCGATGCCCAGGCCCACCTCGCCGAGGTGGGCGAAGGTGTCGCCGGTGAAGCTGATGCTGCCCGCGGCGGAGACTTGCACCGCGGCGGGTGCCTCGCCCAGACTTTCGCGGGTGGCCTCGAACAGCGTGCAGCCGGACTGGCAGGAGGTGAGGAAGTCGGAGGGCTGCTGGTAGGCCTGGTTGAAGAAGGTGCCGGACTGCTGGTCGGCGTACCCGATGCTGCTGCCCGGTGCCAGCCAGGTGGTGTGCTCGAAGGCGATGCCCTGGAACGCGATGTTGTGCGCCGGGTTGTCGACGCTGTTGCCGGAGATCTGCACCAGCGAGGTCAGCCGGGGCAGTTCCACGTCATGGCCCGACGGGTTCCAGCCGGAGGGCGCCTTGTAGTACAGCTGCCCGGCCTGCGGGTCGAGGTACCACTGCCCGCTCTGAAGGAACGAGTACGAGTTCTCCAGGAACAGCTGGCCGCCGGCGAACGGCTTGGCCAGGGTGTCATATCCCCAGTTGTTGTTGTTCCAGGACGGCTGCTGCATGGTGATCGTGGTGCCGGAGACGGACTGGAAGGGTGCGAAGTGGTCGGTGAATGAGTTCTGACTCTCCACCTCGATCCGGTTCTGCTCCGGCAGGGTCGCCAGGTAGTTCAGCGCCGAGTTGTTGATCGTCATGCCGGTGTACGTGACCGTCACGTCGCTGCGATTGATGGCGATCGCCGCACGCGGGGCGGCCGACCCGTCGATGTACAGCTGCCGCGAGTCGACTCCGGCGGGCACCGCCGCGGAATAGATGTTGTTGGCCGAGTCGTGCAGAGTCCAGCCGGTCGCCTGCTGCCCGCCGGAGATCACCGGGGTCGCGCCGGACGCGGCCTGCCAGATGACGTTGTGCCCGTTGGTGCCCGAATCGGCGTTGCCGAGCACCAGCGGCGCGGACAGCCGGTAGGTGCCGCCGGCGAGCTGCACCACGATGTCGCCGCTCATACTCCCGTCGATCGCCTCGACGGAGGATTTCGCCTGCGTCAGCGAGCACGGAGCGGAAGACGTGCACGCGGTCCCGCTTCCGGTCGGCGAGGCGTACAGGGTTGTCATCGTCGCGGCCTGCGATACGGCCGGCGCGGCGGCCACGCCCGCCAACGCCAGCGCCGCGGCGGTCAGCGCCGCTCTCGCCGGCAGGCCGCGGCCGGCCTGTGGGAGTGGGTACGACGTCATCGTCAGCCCTTCCTCAAGAATCGAACGACGCCCGCCGGCCGCCGCAGCGGCTCCGAAAGCGCGTCAAATGTGTATGACTTTTCATCAAAAGCGGCGGCCGACATGGGACAACGGTCGGCGAAAGCTGATCCAGCCTGCCGACTGCGGGCTACGTAGCGGCCGCTACCTGGCCTGGTGACTGACGACCGGTCCGGCACCCGGTGACGGCGAAGCCGTGGAACGTAGGAAACTCTCGGCCGTGAGATGTGTCAAGATGTCCGGAGAGGTCGGATCATCCGTTGGAAAACGTTTGAATAATATCGAACTGTCGGTGTTCTGTGCCGATCGACGCGGGAACCGGGCTGTACAGCCGGCCAGCTTGCCACAGATGAGTCTGACTGATTGTGAAACTTGCAGCCTGTACGGCCATCCGCCCGACCCGACCGGCAACTGGCGGTCCCACAGCCATCCGCAGGAACCGATTCTCTCGCCCAAACAGGGTTCTGTGCCCGTACGGGCGGACCCTAACACGCCATTGACCGTTTCTATCTCGGGTCGTAACATCCGCTGGGATCCAGGCAGAGAATCGGTTCGACACATGGGACTCCGCAAAGCAGTCGCAGGCGTCGACGCCAGACCCGGCAGTCCAGCATCGGCGCCTGCGCTGTTCCCAGCGGTCTCGCCACAATGAGTCTGAATTAGTCAAGATGTGTGCGCACACATCGCCTGAAGAGGTCATACATTCATGCGCGCCTTAGCGCGCGTCGGTAGCGAAAAAGCACCTGCGATGTCGGAGGCTCCATGCACCTGATGCGCACGACCCGGAGGCGAGTCCGGTTGATCGCCGCGTGTCTGCTGGCCGCGGCGATCACCGTGCCAGATCTACACGTGCAACGGCCAGGTGAATCAGCAGTGGAACATCAACTCCAACGGCACCATCACCGGCACGCAATCAGGCCGCTGCCTCGACGTGACCGGAGCATCCACCGCAAACGGCGCCCTGGTCGAACTATGGGCCCGCAACGGCGGTTCCAACCAGCAACGGACCCTCGGATAACGCAGCACGGCCGCCTTGTCTGCCTGACAACAACCTTATGAAGACGGAGGTCTTCGTGTCCCTGTCACCAAAGCTCCGGCGGCGAACCCGACTGCTCGCCGCGTGTCTGACGGCCGCGGCGATCGCCGTGCCAGTCGCCGCCGTCACCACCGCGCCCGCCAGCGCCGCGACATCAGAGCCCTGTGATATCTATGCGGCGGGCGGCACGCCGTGCGAAACCGCACACAGCACGACCCGGGCGCTGTTCGCCGCCTACAACGGTCCGCTGTACCAGGTGCAGCGCTCCTCGGACGGCGGCTACCAGAACATCGGCCTCATGACGGCCGGCGGCGTGGTCAACGCCGCGCAGCAGGACTCGTTCTGCACCGGCACCACCTGCACCATCACCAAGATCTACGACCAGACCGCGAACCACAACGACATGCCGATCTCCTGGGGCGGCTATTGGAAGGGCCCTGGCCCCAACGGCGCGGACATCGGCGCGAACGCCACCGCGCTGCCGCTGATGGTCGGCGGTCAGAAGGCTTATGGCATCAAGGGCGGCGGGGGCGTGGGCTACCGCGTCGACAACGCCAAGGGCGTGCCCATCGGCTCGCAGCCCGAGGGCGTCTACATGGTCACCTCGTCGAACTTCGTGTCCCAGTACTGCTGCTTCGACTACGGTAGCGGCGAGAACTCGCACACCGACACCGGCAACGCCACCATGAACGCCATCGAGTGGGGCACCGCGTGCTGGTTCGGCGGCTGCTCCGGTTCCGGCCCGTGGGTCGAGGCCGATCTTGAGAACGGCATGTACAGTTCCAACACCGGCCCGAACCAGTCCAGCTACCAGGGCGTGCGCTTCCCGTTCGTCACCGCGATGGAGAAGAACAACGGCACCAGCAACTTCACCATCAAGTACGCCGACGCCACCAGCGGCGGGCTGACCACCGGCTTCTCCGGGCCGCTGCCCAACGGCTACTCGCCGATGAAGGTCGACTCCTCGATCCTGCTCGGCACCGGCGGCGACAACAGCGCCAACGGCAACGGCGAGTTCTTCGAAGGCGCGGTGACCGCCGGATATCCGTCGGACGCGACCGAGAACGCCGTCCAGGCCAACCTCGCCGCGGCAGGCTACTCGTTCGGCACGAGCACTGGCGGCACGACCGGCCCGTTGCACGCGGTCGGCGCTGGTAAGTGCCTTGATGACCCGAACTCCACCACCACGCTCGGCACGCAGCAGCAGATCTACACCTGCAACGGCCAAGCCAACCAGACCTGGACGCACACCTCCACCGGCGCGCTGAGCCTCTCGGTCGGTGGCCAGACCCTGTGCCTGGACGCGAACGGCCAAGGCGCCGCCAACGGCACCAAGGCCATCACCTGGTCATGCAACGGCCAGTCCAACCAGCAATGGAACATCAACACCAACGGCACCATCACCGGAGCCCAATCAGGCCTCTGCCTCGACGTCACCGGAGCATCCACCACAAACGGCGCCCTGGTCGAACTATGGGCCTGCAACGGCGGCAGCAACCAGCAATGGACCCTCGGCTAGCAAGGAGCCTTTAAAAGGCACTTTCTCTCCCTGTCGGAGCGGCGGCACTCCGACAGGGACGTGCCGAGCGCACAGTCAGCCGAATACGCGGCGCTGGATCTCGCGCCGGTAGTCCTCAAGGGTGTTGTCCAGGTGGACGGCCGTGGCCTGAGCCGCGGCCTCCGGGTCGCCGTCGCGGATGGCCAGGTAGATCGCGTCGTGTTCGGCGACTGCTCCCTCGGCGTGTCCGCCGACGGTGCCGTGTAGTCCGATCGTGCTGGACTGGCGTTGTAGGCGGCGTGCTTCGCGTACCGAGGCGACGAGGAACGGGTTGTGCGACGCGGCGGCGATGCCGAGGTGGAACTCGTCGTCGCCGCGGTCGAACAGCGCGATCTGTCCGGTGCGATGGCCGTCGCGGCACAGTTGGGCGGCCGACTCGATGGCGCGCAGTTCGGTGGGGGTGGCACGGGTGGCTGCCAGGCGGCTGGCCGCAGTCTCCTGCACCCGGCGGAATTCGAAGAGCATGTATACGTGGTCGAGGTCGGTGGGCAGGAAGAAGCCGCCCCAGCGCGAGGAGCCGAGCATCCCCTCGTCATCGGCCACGAACAGGCCACGGCCCTTCTGCGCGCTGACCCGGCCGATCGCCGAAAGAATCTTCACCGCCTCACGCACCACCGTCCGACTGGTACCCAGCCGCCCGGCCAACTCGTTCTCCGTCGGCATCCGATCACCCGGCACCAGACGCAACTCGGCAATCAACTGCAAGATCTGCTCGGCCACGAGTTCATAGCCCGGCCGGTAAGCGCCGGACGACGGTGCGGCGTCCCGCTCCTGTTCGGGCGGCAGTTCCGCCGCCGACAGCGTGGGCGTGCCGTCCACCGGCTTGCCTCCTCGTTCCCGAGCCACACCAGCAGTATGGCCCGCCCAACCCGACATAGGGAGCATACACAATCCGCTACGCGCGCCAGATATGAGTACTATCTATATCCCGTTACCCCACAACATCCCAGGACAGTCGGCGAGAATCCTCGAAATAGGCATACTCATCTTGTTGACGAATGACCGACCGCGATGACGCAGGCGGTGTACTTGCGCGGCAGCCGGACGGCGCACCGCCGTTGGTCAACGTCACGTGGGCCTGAAACGCCGCGACGCCATCCGGGCGGCGCAGGTGCAGCGTGGCGGACGGCCCGGTGGCGAGAGAATCGTCGAAACATCCGGTTTTCGTCATCCCTTCAAGGGTGACTTCGCAGGCGAATACCGCCGCAAGTGATGGGATGTACTGGCTTCGGCGTACACCGCATCGCTGGGAAGGTGCCAACGCCGTGCCGGAAGCTCAAGAGCGCACCGAATCGGCGTGGCGGCGACCGCGCGTCGCACGCCGCTCAGAAAGCCCTGTTCAAGGTGCTATTTCTGGTAGACCGCACACAGCGCGACACACGGGACGTCCTCGCGAAAGTTACACGGCACCGCCGACCATCCACTCTGTGCCGGCACGTCCCCGACGGAGACATCCCATCCCCGCCGATACCACCATCTGCGCCCATCGAGCGTCTACCTGGAAGCGCTCTCGGTGCTCTGCGGCCCTTACGCTGCCCAAGCCGGGTTACGCTCAGCGTCCCTGAGCTGCTCCTGGCGAGGTTGCCAAGTACTTCGGTAAACGGCTCTTTACAACGATGTCCGCCGCCACTATGGTCCGGCTGGAAGCGCTTCCGGTCACTCTGCACGCGTGAGAGCGCTCCCACAATTCCGCCTCGCGCCACTTGAGAGGATGTGGGCGTTGAAGTTCCACGGGTTCAGACCCGCCCTCGCTGTCGCCGCCTTCGCGCTCGCGCTCGGCAGCGCGCCCGCCGCATCGGCGCAGACCGCCGACCACACATTGCCGTCGGACGCCCGCTTCTACGTCGACCCGAGTAGCGACGCGGCGATGCAGGCGCTGACCGATGTGAAATCCGGTGACCTGCGCGACGCGCTGACGATGGCGGAACTGGCCAGCTGGCCGGAGGCGACCTGGTTCACCAGCGGCACCCCGGACCAGGTGTCGCAGCAGGTCTCGGCGCTGATGCGCCGCGCCGCGCTCGAACGGTCGGTGCCGACCCTGGTCGCCTACGACATCCCGTTGCGCGACTGCGGACAGTACTCCAGCGGCGGCGCGACCTCCGACGCCGCCTACCAGCAGTGGATCGCGGCCTTCGCCGCCGCCATCGGACAGGCGCGGGCCGTGGTGATCCTCGAACCGGACGCACTGGCCAACCTGCCGCAGGACTGCGGCCCGACCACGGACCCGACCGGCGCGCTCACCGCCGCGCGGATGGCAGACCTGCGTTACGCGGTCTCGGTCCTCAAGGCCCAGCCCGGCACCTCGGTCTACCTCGACGCCGGCAACAGCCAGTGGCACGCGGTCGGCGACATCGCGCAGCGGCTGATCGACGCGGACGTCGCGGACACACAGGGTTTCTCGCTGAACGTCTCGAACTACCAGCCCACCGACCAGACCGATCACTACGGCACCTGGGTCTCCAAGTGCATCTGGTTCGCGACACAGGGTCCGAGCTGGGCGATCGGCCACGCGAGCTGGTGCGCGAGCCAGTACTATTCCTCCGCCGCGCCCAACGACGGCCTGCCTGGCGACTCGGTCTCATCCACCGACCCGAGCACCTGGCACTGGACCGACGACTGGTTCACCCAGAACACCGCCGCCGCGCCGGTCTCGGCGCTGACCCACTTCGTCGTGGACACCAGCCGCAACGGCCTCGGCGCGTGGACCCCGCCGGCGGGCACTTCGTACCCTGACCCGCAGACCTGGTGCAATCCGCCCGACCGCGGCATCGGCGCGCGCCCGACCGCCAACACCAGCGTTCCGCTTGCCGACGCCTACCTCTACATAAAGACGATCGGGCAATCGGACGGCGGCTGCACGCGTGGAACCGTCGGGCCCGGCGACCCCGTCTACGGCGGCACGGTCGATCCGGCGGCCGGTGCGTGGTGGCCGGAGCAGGCCCTGACGCTCGCGAACAACGCGGTCCCCGCTCTCGGGCTCAACCTGCCTCTACGCTAAACAGCACATCGCACCGCGGTCGAGCAGTAGTGCCGTAAGGCTGTAGAGAGGAACCACCGGTTCATGGGAACGCAACCGGCGCGCCGGAGTCTCCCGTGCGGCGGCCTCTCGCGCCATCAACAACGCACGACACGTGAGCAGCGCGACGCGTGAGGCGGTCGAACTCGCGATCCGCGAGCTCGGCTACGTGCCGAACCCCACCGCTCGGGCGCTGGCCACGCAGCGAGCCGGGGCGGTCATCCTCGCCGTCTCGCACGACGATCCGGCGCTGTTCGCCGATCCGTTCTTCGGCCAGGTCATCGTC
>NZ_DASYZI010000243.1:0-4853 GCF_035946395.1 Actinocrinis sp. | reverse complement strand
TGCCGGGCGCGACGACGGCCGCGTCGAGGCCGACCGGATACCGATCGACGTACGAGGCGTGCGGGTGGTGCATCGTGTCGCCCATGCCGGAGGCGAAGGCCGCGCCAAAGACCGCGGTCGCGACCGTGTCGACGCCCTCGTGCTGTGCCGCGGCGGAGACCGCGAAGCCGTTGGCGCCGGTCGGCGCTCCGACCGATTTGAGGAACGACCAGGTGTCCGCGGGCTGGACGATGTCACCGGCGATCAGACTGACGGCGCGCTGCACGTTGGCGAAGCGGTTCAGCGCCTCGGTGACTGGCAGAGTGCTGCTGCCGAGCACGTCGGTCACGCCGAGGGCCTGCGCGTCCGCCGTGCTGAACGCGGCCGACAGGTCCCCGATCGGCACTGTCGCGGTACGCGGCGAGGTCTGGGTCAGCACGGGAAGGACGGCTGCGGAGAGGGCGTCGGGCGCGAAGCCTCGGCCGTCGCGCGCGGGAATCAGGGTCGGTCGTCCGTCGGTGATGGAGAACGACGCATTCGTGGCCTGCTGCTCCTGCGCCAGCGCGTTCGTGCCGAGGTACCCGCGCAGGCGCGTGCCGTCCACGTGCGCCACCATGCGTCCGCCGGCGTCGGGCGAGATGGCCACCGCGTCACCGATCTGAGTCGGGGTCAGTCGCGTCGTGACGGCCCCGGTGACCAGCGTGATCGGTCCGGAGACGGCCGGGCGGGCGAGCTGTTCGAGCGCTGTCTGAAGCGCCGCCGGATTGGCTCTCGGACTCAGCGTCCGCACGGGGATCCGGATCGTCCCGTCCACGTTCAGGTAGCCGCTGCGCACCGCGTCGACGGCGCCGGGGATGCTGAATCCGCGCCCTTCCTTCGGGGCGGTGACGACGGGGACACCGTGGTCGAAGGTGATGGCGCCTTCGACCATCGGGCTGTTGTAGGACGCTGCGACACCGCTGAGCGCGCGGGTGAGCGCCGCGACGTCCACGGCGGACACCGGGCTCACCTCGTGCGTCCCGCCGAAGAGCGCGGGGATGACGACCAGCGGATTGGTGCGGTCCTTCTGCGCGGCCCGCACCGTCGCGGCGGCGTCGAGCGAGAGCCCGGCGGCAGCCGGGTCGATGGTGGTCGGGGTCTGGCCGATCAGAATGGGCAGCGGCCGGCGGGAGCGGTCGGCGAGCTGCGTGGCGATGACGCGCTCGGCGGCTGCGGGGCTCATGCCGCCGACCGGCACGCCGCCCACGTCGGTGCCGCGCGGCAGCTTGCCGCCGAACACTCCGCCGGCCATGACGAGCGCCACGCCGTAGAGGAGGGCGAATCCGGCGGCCAACATGACCACGACCGTCAGCAGCCTGCTTCCGCCGCGACGGTGGTCGGCGGCGGGTGCGTCGTCGTGTGCTGCGACGCCCTCCTCGACCGGGCTGAACCTGTCTGGTGTCGCGGTTCCGGCTGGAGGCCTTCTGGCCGCCCGCGTGCCGTTGGACTGCGCCGGGATGCGGGTGAACTGCTCGGTCGGCGCGTCGGGCGCGGCTGACGGCTCCGCCGGCGCGGTCAGCACGCTTGCCGAGGCAAGCAGCGCGCGAGCGGCGTACGAACCCGGATCAAGGTACGACGACTCGCCGGAGGAGTCGTGGAAAATGCCGCCGAGATAACGCAGCGAGAGCGCGTGGCGTGCCGGATCGTGCGTGTAAGGATCGTGCGCGCCGAAGCCGGGGAAAGCCGCGGGCTGCGTCGGCGCGCCGTACGGACCGCCGAAAGTGGCGGCCGGGACCACGCCGGGCACGTATTCGTACGAGGCCTGATCGACGTCCACGAATTCGGTACCCGCGAATTCGACGTCCAGGACTTCCGTGTCCGCCGCACCAGAATAGGCGCCGGTGCCGTCGAAGAGTGTTGCGAGGTCGTGCGGGCCGACCGCGAGCCCGGCTCCCGTCTCGTCCCGGAACCAGTCTCCCGGCAGGTCCGCTTCGAGTTCGCCGGCCTGCGCCGCCTGCGGTGCCTGGGATTCCAGCCCGACGTCAGCGGCGGAGACGGTGTCGAGATCGAGCCCGAACACCTGCTCCAGCGTGTCGTGGAACGCGTCCGCCAGCGCAGCCGCGTTCGCCTGCGCGGCCTTGTCCGGGGGCAGCGTGGTGGTCAGCAGCGCCGGAGTCGGCCTGCTGGCGCGCGGCAGCGGCACGACCAGGGTGGCGGTGGTCAGCGCCGCGAGTTCGGACGGCAGTGCGCTCGGCCGCGCCGGTGACGCGGCGACCTGGGCGAACGCAGTGGCGGGCACGGCGCCGAGGCGCGGTCCCGGAGCCCCGTCGGGCAGCGCGACGCCGGTGTCGCGGTCCTCCCACGCGGCGTGCGGGCGCAGCGTCGTCGAGGGCTGCGGTGGCGAGTGCGGCAGCTTGATCAGCAGGCGTGCGGTCGCTTCCGCGTCCGAAGAGACCCGCAGTCCGGAAGCGTTGCCGCCGTCGCCGTTCCCGGTGCCGTCATCGCCGCCGCCAAGCGGCGTCCCGATAGCGGCGGACTCACCGCCCGGAGACGCACCTTCCGGAAATGGTGGCAGCGTTGGGTAATCGAGCAGATCGGTGGCACCGGCGTGAGCGCCCTGATCGGTTTCGTAGACACCGGGTTCGTACGGACCGCCAGAGGACTGCGATTCGTACGGATCGCGACGGTACGGATCCGCACCACGTCCCGAGGAATCCGTGGACTCTGGAGTATTCACAGCGCCGCTCAGGCCTTCCGGGTCGCAGTGTCGACGTCCGCACCGCCACGTAGGCCCGATCACGGACAGTGCCTAGGCGATCACCATACTGTGATCGTCGTCGGCACGAGGCCTGATGACTGAGATTCCACCGTTGTGAGTGATGGCACGACAATCACGCCGGGAGAGCGCATTCACGCATCGAACACGGTGAGAGGGATACGGCGTATCCCGATACGGCCGTGAGCGTCCGCGGATTTCACCCTTTCGAGTGGCCACTTCCGGGTGCGCCAGGGCGGCTCCCCAGCCGCGCGGCGAGCGTCGCCACCCACGCGCGGTACACCGCGATCGTGACCAGCAGCATTCCGCCGAGGAGATAAGCCAGCGACTTCCCGTCGTTCGCGAGCACTACGTCGCCCTTGCGAGCGAATGACGGCGGCGGGCCGAGATAGGTGATCCAGAGCAGGGCGAGCAGCCAACCGGCGGACGCCCAGCCGAGCGCGGGCAGCCGGGTCGGCCGCCACGAATCGGGCACCCCGGCGACGAGCAGTTCGCCGACGCCGAGCAGCAGGCCGATCAGCCCGCCGAAGCAGAGTGCCAGCCCGGACGGCCAGCCGACGCCGAGCCACGTCTCGGTGGCACGGTGGCCGAACGAACCGATCGCGCCGACAGCGGCGCCGGCAAGGCCGGTCAGCAGGAGCAGCATCCATCGAGTGGTCACCTCGGCCGGAGACGAGCCCGGCGGACGCGACAACACGGGGCCGGTCATCAGCGCGGTGCCGGTCATCAGCCCGGTGTCCTTCGACAGCACAGTGTCTTTTGATGGCGCAGCGCCCTTTGATTGCGCAGCGTCCTTCAACGGCACCGTGTCCTTCGATAGCACCGTGTCCTTCGATAGCACAGCGTCTTTCGACAGCACCGTGTCCTTCGGCGGCGCGGCATCCTTCGATCGCGCAGCGTCGTCCTTCGACACAGTGTCTTTCGGCACGGCGCTGTCTTTCGGCACGGCGCTCCTTGGCGTGGGAGTCGGCTCGGGTACGGTCACGGGGCCATTCTCCGGTCAGACGGCCAACCCGGCGAACAGGTCGGTCTCCGGCTTGTCGGGGCCCGGTCCGCCGTGCGCCAGTTGGTAGTGCTCGACGGGCATCACCTGCCGGCCGAGGTGGTTGGAGAGCGCGAAGAAGGATCCGCTGACGGTGATCTGCGTGGCGTGCGCACGCAGCGCAGCGGCCTTGCGCTCCACGTACTCCTCGGCGTGCACGATCGCGGTGACCGTGGAGTCGTCCGCGACAAAGGGCAGATCGTCTACTGATTCGACCGTGCTGAACCCGGTCGTCCCGCCGGTCGCGCGCAGCGCCTCGACGCCGGCCTCGATCACCGAACGCGGCAGGGTGTTCCAGTAGATCTTGGCGATCTCGTACGGCTCTGCGGCGTCCGCATCGGAGCCGATCGCGGGCGTGAACTGCGGATCGGCGGCCAACTCGGTGGCGCGCATCGCGACCCGGTGCGCCTGGATGTGGTCGGGGTGGCCGTATCCGCCGAACTCGTTGTAGGTGACCAGCACCTGAGGCCGCACCTGCCGGATGACGGGGACGAGCAGCGCCGCGGCCACGTCCACGTCGGCCCGCCAGAAGGAACGCGGAGCGTCGTTGTCGGCGGTGCCCATCATCCCGGAGTCACGGAACCTGCCGGGGCCGCCGAGGAAGCGGTGGTCGGTGACGCCCAGCTCGCGCAGCGCCGCGGCCAGCTCGGTGATCCGATGCGGGCCGAGCCGGTCCTCCCGCCCGGCGACCAAGTGCGCCAGCTCCGGCGGTATCACCTCGCCGAGCTCGCCGAGGGTGCATGTGACCAGCGTGACGCGGGCACCCTCGGCTGCGTACTTGGCCATCGTCGCGCCGTTGTCGATCGATTCGTCGTCGGGATGTGCGTGGACGAACAAGATCGACTGTCCGGAGCGCGGGAGCACGCTCGTTCCGTGGCTCATGAACCCAAGCGTACGTGGCGCGGTCCGGTAGAAGTCCGCCCACGGCGCCTCCCCGTAGCGCGACGGATCGTATTCACTCGGTAACGGAGTACCGCGACACTTCGCCACCCCACCGAGCTTCCACACATCCCCAGCACACGTGGGGTCGCTTACCGCTGACCCCGGGGAAGGACTTTGCACCGCAGATGACGGACA
>NZ_DASYZI010000242.1:0-20492 GCF_035946395.1 Actinocrinis sp. | reverse complement strand
GTATGTCCGTCGAAGAGGCCTCCGAGCTCGCCCCGAGCGAGCCGGTGGCGCACGGACAGGTCAGTGTGCCAGGGCAGGCCGGTGTGCCCGGAGAAGCTCAGGTGCCCGTACAGGCCGGTGCGGCGCCGGATGTGGAAGGCTCTGTAGAGAACGCGACAGAAGACGTAGAAGCGGCTACGCAGGCGGGCCCGGCCCGGGCGCGGCAGGAGTGGGCGACGGCGGGCGACGGGTCGGCGCAGCAGGTGCGGCGTCAGCCCGGCCGACCGGTGCGGCGCTCGCATCCGTACTACGTCGGGTTCGTCGGCGGCCTCGGCCTGATCCTGGCCTACTACCTGGCTGAGGCGCTGGTCTCGCTGACCGGCGTGACCGAGTTGATCGCGGTGGCGCTGTTCCTCGCGGTCGGCCTCGACCCCTTCGTGGAGCGGCTGACCGCGCGCGGGCTGCCGCGGCGCCGGGCGGTCCTGATCGTCGCGGGCGGCTGCCTGCTGCTGTTCGCCGGTTTCGTCACGGCCATCGCGCAGCCGCTGGCCGAGCAGACCTCCAGCCTGATCGCCTCGCTGCCGCACCAGTTGCAGCAGCTGAGCCAGAACCCGACGATGCGGCGCGTCGACGCCAAGTACAACGTGGTCGGCAGGCTCCAGAGCCTGCTCTCGCAGGCGGACACCGCGAAGATGATCGCCGGCGGCGTCCTCGGCTTCGGCGAGTTCCTGGTCTCGTCGGTGTTCAAGGCGTTCACCGTGCTGGTGATGACGCTCTACTTCCTGGTCTCACTGCCCACGATCAAGCAGTCCGCCTACCAGCTGATCCCGGCCTCCCGGCGGGCGCGGGTCGGGGAGCTGGCCGACGGCGTGCTGACCCGGGTCGGCGGCTACGTCTCCGGCGCGGTGACGGTCGCCGCGCTGGCGGGCCTGGCCGCGTACCTGATGCTGGCGGTGCTCGGGGTGCCGTACATGCTGCCGCTGGCGCTGCTGATCGCGCTGACCGACTTCATCCCGCTGGTCGGCGCGACGATGGGCGCGGTGATCGTGACCCTCGTGGTGCTGTTCGACTCGCCGGCCGAGGCGGTGGCCGCCGGGATCTTCTTCGTGGTCTACCAGCAGTTCGAGAACTTCGTGGTCTACCCGAGGGTGATGGCCCGTTCGGTGGACGTGCCGCCGATGATCGCGGTGATAGCCGCGCTGATCGGGGCCGCGCTGCTCGGCGTGGTCGGGGCGCTGCTGGCCATCCCGCTGTCGGCCGGGGTGATCTACATCGTGCGCGAGGTGCTGCTGCCGCGTCAGGACAGCTCGTGAGCCGATCGGCCCCCGCCGTCATCCGATCGGCGCTGTGTACTTCTCGTACGGGCCATCCCACTCGATCGGCAGCGGCCCGGCGGACGGATTGACCCGCCGGACGATTTCGTCGAGCGCGATCCGCACGTACTTCTCGCCGACCCACAGGTGCTTCGCGCCCTCCACCGCGACGATCTCCGCCTGTGGGATGAGGGAGAAGCGCTCGCGGGCCTGCGCCGGGCGTAGGTAGTCGTCGAACTCGGGGACGAGGACGGTCACCGGCTTACCTGAGGCGCCCCAGGCCTTCAGGTGCTCGTCCTGCGCTCGGTGCAGCGGCGGGGAGAGCAGGATCGCGCCGAGCACGTCCGGCTCGCAACCGTACTTGAGCACCAGTTCGCTGCCGAAGGACCAGCCGAGCGCCCACAGGTTCGGCAGTTGCCGGCCGAACGGATTGAGACCCTCGGCGAACTCGAAGGCGGCGGCCACGTCGTACTGCTCCGCGACGCCCCCGCCGAACTCGCCCTCGCTGCGCCCGCGCGCCGAGGCCGTGCCGCGGGTGTTGAAGCGCAGCACCGCGAGGCCCGCCAGTGCGGGCAGCCGCCAGGCCGCCTTGCGAAGCACGTGACTGTCCATCATCCCGGCGGCGGTCGGCAGCGGGTGGAAGGTGACCAGGGTGGCCGCCGGCTCGCGGTCCGCGGGCAGCGCGAGCTCGCCGACCAGGGTGAGCCCGTCGGCGGTCTCCAGTTCGATCGGCTCGCGGCGGGCCGGCAGGATCGTGTGCGCGGTGATCTCGGTAGTCATCTCGGTGTCCACCCTACGGGGCGGGTCCTCCTGAAGGCGTAGCGCGGTGTCAGGCAAATACCGTCCCTCAGGTGGACGAGTCCGGGCTTGCGCAGCCGTTACGGTGAAGCGCGGCCTGCGAGAACGATCGACGGCCGCTCTTCGACCACGGTTTCTGTTCGAGCGCGGTTCCGATCAAGCACGACTCCTGATCGACCACGGCTTCGACGGGCCATATTCATGGACTCAACGAGGGAATTAACACGATGATCGAGGCGAGAGGCCTCACGAAGCGGTACGGCGACCGGCTGGCGGTGGACGACCTGTCGTTCACCGTGAAACCGGGCCAGGTGACCGGCTTCCTTGGCCCGAACGGAGCGGGCAAGTCCACCACGATGCGGCTGATCCTCGGCCTCGACGCCCCCACCTCCGGCACGGTGACGGTGGACGGCCGGCCGTTCGTGCAGGCCGCGTACCCGATGCGCCAGGTGGGCGCGCTGCTCGACGCGAAGGCCGTCCACGGCGGCCGCAGCGCGTACAACCACCTGCTGTGCCTGGCGCAGACCAACAACCTGCCCAAGTCCCGGGTCGGCGAGGTGCTCGACCTGGTCGGCCTGCCCGAGGTGGCGCGCAAGCGCTCGCGCGGCTTCTCGCTCGGCATGAGCCAGCGGCTCGGCATCGCCGGGGCGCTGCTCGGCGACCCCAGGCTGCTGATGTTCGACGAGCCGGTCAACGGGCTCGACCCGGAGGGCATCCTCTGGATCAGGAACCTGATGAAGGCGCTGGCCGAGGAGGGCCGCACCGTCTTCGTCTCCTCGCACCTGATGAGCGAGATGGAGAACACCGCCGACCACCTGATCGTGATCGGCCGCGGCCGGCTGGTCGCGGACTGCACCGTGCAGGAGTTCATCGACCAGAACTCCGAGCTGACCATCCGGGTCAAGACCCCGGAGCGCGACCGCCTCGCCGGGCTGGTCGCCGGCAAGGGCGGCCTGGCCGTGCACGACGGCGACGACGCGCTGCGCATCACCCGCCTCGGCATGACGGACATCGGCGACCTGGCCTTCGACAACCAGATCCGGGTGCACGAGCTCTCGCCGATCCAGGCGTCGCTTGAGCAGGCGTTCATGGAACTGACCAAGGACAGCGTGGAGTACCACGCCGCGGTGCCCGGCCAGCCGGCCGGCGCGCACGACCACATCGCCGCCGCTGCCGCCGCCGGCGCGGACCGGCAGGGAGGCCTCTCGTGACCGTCTCGACCTCCGCCCTCGGCGGGCTCACCCCGCTGCCGGCCGCGTCGGGCCGGGCCGGATTCGGCGGCGCGCTGCACTCGGAGTGGACGAAGATCCGCTCGGTGCGCTCCACCATGTGGACGCTGAGCACCGCGGTCGTGGTCACCGTCGGCATCAGCGTGCTGGGCAACTGGGGCCGCGCGCACAACACCACCGCGAGCCCGGCGAGGCTGGCCGCCGAGGACCTGACCCAGCGCTCGATGTTCGGCATCATCCTCGGCCAGCTGATCATGGTGGTGTTCGGCGCGCTGGCGATCACCTCGGAGTACTCCACCGGGATGATCCGCACCGCCCTGACGGCGCAGCCGCGGCGCACCCCGGTGTTCTGGTCCAAGTTCCTGGTCGTCTCGGCGGTCGCGTTCGTGATCGGCGAGATCATCTCGTTCGCGTCGTTCCTGATCGACTCCTCGTTCTGGCGCGGCAAGGGCATCGCGCTCTCGCTGAGCAGCCCGCACGCGATGCAGGCGGTGATCGGCGGCGGCCTGTACCTGGCCGGCTCGGCGATCCTGGCCTTCGGCATCGGCGCGATCCTGCGGCACACCGCGGGCGCGATCACCACCGGCGTCGGACTGCTGTTCGTGGTGACGATCATCGCCAGCTTCCTGCCGGACAACTGGCAGAGCCACTTCAACAAGTGGCTGCCGTTCAACTCCGGCGGGCAGGCCTGGGCGACCCAGCACGTACGCGGAACGGACCTGGGCGCATGGACCGGCTTCGGCGTGTTCATGATCTATGGAGTGGTGGCGGTACTGATCGGCATGTACGTTTTCCGCAAGCGCGACGCGTAAGCGGACGCCAACGGGACGTAAGCGGGTACACGCACTCAACCGCGGCATCCTCTGGCGGCCGGCGCACAGCATCCAAAGGCTGTGCACCGGCCGCTGCGTCATCCGAACAGCCGTGCCATCTGAAGCCGTGCCATCTGAAGCTGTGTCATCCGACAGGAGATGGAAAGATGAGGGGCGATAGGGGGTACCAATGATCGAAGTCAAAGATCTGGTGAAGCGGTACGGGGACACCACAGCCGTGGACCATCTCAGCTTCACCGTGGAGCCGGGACGGATCACCGGCTTCCTCGGGCCGAACGGGGCCGGCAAGTCCACCACCATGCGGCTGATCCTCGGCCTCGACCGGCCGACCTCCGGCGGCGCGCTGATCGACGGCAAGCGCTACCGCGAGCTGCCGGACCCGCTGCGCTACGTCGGCGCACTGCTCGAAGCGCGGGCGGTGCATCCCGGCCGCACCGCGTTCAACCACCTGCTGTACCTCGCGCAGACGCAGGGCGTTCCGCGGGCCCGGGTGAACGAGGTGCTGGAGCTGGTCGGCCTGTCCGGCGTGGCGAAGAAGCGGACCAAGGGCTTCTCGCTCGGCATGGGCCAGCGGCTCGGCATCGCCGCCGCGCTGCTCGGCGACCCCAAGCTGCTGATCCTGGACGAGCCGGTCAACGGGCTCGACCCCGAGGGCATCGTCTGGATCAGGAACCTGCTCAAGCAGCTGGCCGCCGAGGGCCGCACGGTCTTCGTCTCCTCGCACCTGATGAACGAGATGGCGGTCACCGCGGACCACGTGATCGTCATCGGCCGCGGCCGGCTGATCGCGGACACCTCGATGAACGACTTCATCGCGCGCTACTCGGACAACATGGTGCTCGTCCGCTCGCCGCAGGCCGAGCAGCTGGCCGAGGCGCTGCGCGGCGACACGGTCACCATCACCGCACGGCAGGACGGCGCGCTGCTGGTCAGCGGCGCCGGCGCGCCGGCGATCGGCGAGGCGGCCGCCGCTCGCGGGATCGTGCTGCACGAGTTGTCTCCGCAGCAGACCTCACTGGAGGCGGCGTTCATGGAGCTGACCAAGTCCGATGTCCAGTTCCACGCCCCGGACGCCGTGCCGGCCCGGGATGCGTCGCAGGGCGCGAACGTCGACGGCGCCACCCCGAAGGACGACAGCGTCCCGGAAGGGAGCGCGCGATGAGCGGCGGCACGATCACCCGGCCCACGGTGGGCACCGGACACGCCAACTTCGGCCGGCTGCTCACCGCGGAATGGACCAAGCTGCGCACGGTCCGCTCGACGGTCTGGTCCTTCGCGATCCTGATCGTGGCGGTGATCGGCTTCACGTCGCTGTTCACCTTCCTGACCGTGCAGCAGTGGTCGCAGATGAAGCCGGAGGACCAGGCTCAGGCCCAGCTCGACCCGGTGCCGCAGATCCTCGGCAGCGGCCTGTTCCTCGGGCAGCTGGCGATCTGCGTGCTCGGCGTGCTGGTCGCCACGTCGGAGTACTCGACGGGGATGATCCGCTCGACCCTGCTGGCCTCCCCGCACCGGCTGCGCACCCTGGCCGCCAAGTGCGTGGTCTTCACCACTCCGGTGTTCGTGATCGGTGAGGCGCTCGCCTTCGCCAGCTACTTCCTCGGCAAGCAGATCCTGTCCTCCAAGGTGCACACCTCGCTCAGCGACCCGTACGTCATGCGCGCGGTGATCGGCTCGGGGCTGTACCTCGCCGTGCTGGGACTGTTCGCGCTGGCCGTCGGACAGCTGATCCGGCACACCGCCGGGGCGATCACCACGGTCATCGCGCTGGTTCTGGTGCTGGTGCCGCTCACCGGGCTGCTGCCCGGCAGTATCGGCAAGCACGTCTCGGCGTACCTGCCGACCAACGCCGGCCAGCAGATCATGCAGATCTACCCGAAGGACCAGATCCTGACCGCCTGGCAGGGCTTCGGGGTCTTCGGGCTGTGGACGGCGGCGCTGCTCGCCCTGGCCGCCTGGTTCCTGGTGCGGCGGGACGCGTGACCTGACGGAGCATCAACGGGCCTCTTCGAACTCGACCATGGCCGACGGCGCCGGGTCGGCCGACGCGCGGCGGCGGACGAACCCACAGCCGCACGCAAGGCCACGATCGAGTTCGAAGAGCCGTCAACGACGGCGGAGGCGGGCGTTCCAGCACGGCGTGTGCCAGTGGCGCCGGTCGTCCAGTCCTCCGCCGCCGTGCCAGGCCGCCTCCCCGCCGTCGGCGGGCCAGGCCACCAGGTGCGGAACGCCGGGCCTGATCTCCTGGTCGCAGCCGGGACAGCGGTAGGTCTTCGCGCTGCCCGCCCCGGACACCGACCGCACGATCCAGTCGCCGTCACGGGCCGACTCGACCCGCTGATACCCGAAGGCCTTCTCGATGTCGCGCGGCTCGGGACGGCCGGACGAACGACCGCCGCCCCCGCCGTGCGGCTCGTTCCTCCTCGGGTTCACGGTTCCAGATTACGGCTTCGCGGTTACCGCTCATCGCCGCTCTTCGAGCTTGACCGTGGCCGGCGGCGCAGGGTCGGCCGACGCGCAGCGGCGGACGAGCCTACAGCCGCCCATAAGGCCACGGTTAAGGTCGAAGAGCCCTCATCACTGTCACGACTCGTGGTCGCGAAAACCCCTGCCGGTCTTGCGGCCGAGATACCCGGCGGTCACCAGGTGCTCAAGCAGCGGCGCCGGCGCGAAGCCGGGCTCGCGGAACTCCAGATAGAGCGCCCGCTCGATGGCCAGCGCGACATCCAGGCCGACGACGTCGAGCAGTTCGAACGGTCCCATCGGGTAACCGCAGCCGAGCTTCATCGCGGTGTCGATCCCGTCGGCGGTCGCGTAGTGCGCCTCAAGCATCCGCACCGCGTCGTTGAGATACGGGAACAGCAGGGCATTGACGATGAAGCCGGCCCGATCGCCGCAGTCCACCGCGTGCTTGCCGAGCCGTGCGCACACCTCGTGCGCGGTGGCCAGCACGTCCTCGCCGGTGGCCACCGTGCGCACCACCTCGACCAGCTTCATCACCGGCGCCGGGTTGAAGAAGTGGATGCCCACGACGTCGCGCGGACGCCCGGTCGCCATCGCGCACTCGATCACCGGCAGGCTCGACGTCGTGGTGGCGAGCACCGCCCCCGGCTTGCACAGCGCGTCGAGGTCCTTGAACAGCGCCACCTTCACGCCGAGGTCCTCGGCCACCGCCTCGACGACGAGGTCGCAGTCCGCCGCGTCGCCGAGCGTGCCGCTCGACGTCAGCCGGGCCAGCGCGGCCTCACGCTCCTCGGCCGTCAGCTTGCCCCTCTCCGCCGCGCGCCCCAGCGAGCGGGCGATCCTGGCCCGCGAGGCCTGCGCCTTCTCCTCGCTGCGCGCGATCTGCACGGTGGCGTAACCGGCCTTCGCCATGACCTCGGCGATGCCGTTGGCCATCGTGCCCGAGCCGACCACCGCGATCCGCGAAACCGACCGCGCCCCCTCGGTGCGCTGCCCCGGCGGCGGTGTGAGCGCGTCCGGCACCACGGCCGGCACGTCAGCCTGCTCGTAGGTGAAGAAGCCGCGCCCGGTCTTGCGGCCGAGCAGCCCCGCGGTCTTCATCTGCTTGAAGATCGGCGCCGGGGCGTGCAGCCGGTTGCGGGACTGCTTGTACATCGTGTCGAGGATCTCGTACGCGGTGTCCAGGCCGATCAGGTCGAGCAGCGCCAACGGGCCCATCGGCAGGCCGCAGCCGAGGCGCATCGCGGCGTCGACGTCCTCGCGCGTGGCGTATCTGGCCTCGTACATCGACGCGGCGTGGTTGAGGTAGCCGAACAGCAGCGCGTTGGCGATGAAGCCCTCCTTGTCGCCGATGGTGACCGGGGACTTGCCGAGCCGCGCCGCCAGCGCCTCGACGTCGGCCAGCACGCCGGGGTCGGTGACCACCGTGCGCACCACCTCGACCAGCCGCATCACCGGCGCCGGATTGAAGAAGTGCAGGCCGACCACCCGCGCGGGCCGCGAGGTGGCCACCGAGATCTCGGTCACCGACAGCGAGGAGGTGTTCGTGGCGAAGATCGTCTCGGCCGAGCAGATGCCGTCGAGCCGCTTGAACAGCTCCCGCTTGAGTTCGAGCCGCTCCGGGATCGCCTCGACCACCAGATCGCAGTCGACCAGCTCGGACAGGTCCACGGTGTAGCGGATCCGGTCGAGCAGCGCGGCGGCCCCGTCAGTGGTCAGCTTGCCCTTGGCGACCGCGCGGCGGGTCGAGTGCGCGACGTGCGCGCGGCCCCGGTTCAACGCCGCGGCGTCGATCTCCACCGCGCGCACCCGCAGGCCGTTGCGGGCCATCACCTCCGCGATGCCGGCGCCCATCGTGCCGAGTCCGACGACGCCGACCGTGCCGATTTCGCGCCCCATCGCGCACTCCCTGGGTGATCGAGAAGAAGTCGCCCGCCGTACCCGGCGCGTGGCACCGGCCCTGCTGGGCGCTTTGTTACCCACGAGTATGTCCAGTGGAGCCCGGTTCCGCCAGAGTTGGGAGCCCAAGTCGCGAGCGCTGTGAGCATGCTCACGCCCGGGAACCCCGTACTCGCGCGGCCCAGTACCCGCGCGAACCCAGTGCCAACGCGAACCAGTTGCCCTCACAAACCCAGCGCCCTCACAAGCCCAGTGCCCTTACGAACCCAGCGCCCTCGCGAACCCGGTGCGCTCACGAACCCGGCGCGCTCACGAATCAGTACGGGCACTGATCGGCACGGGCCGGGCCGGATGCACCCTCATACGTCCGGCCCGGCCCGCACCATCCTCCATTCACCGTCGTCGTCCTGCGGCTCTTCCCCGCGGCGCCCTCCACTGCGCCGCAGACCGCCAGGACGGCGGCTCCCCGCCTCTCGGTGACGGAACACCGTCGGCTCGATCGACCACTTCCTCTCCACAAGCACGCGCGTCGTCAGGTCCGGCGGTTCACGTCGACCGTCGGTCAACTGAGCCGGGTCAGCAGTCACGCAGGTCCGGCGACTGGTTCAGCAGTTGCTCGCGCATGGAGACGAAGCGGAGATAGGCGCCGGACTGCATACCCGGCTGCCCCTCGGCGGCCGGGAAGACGGCGACCCGATGGCAGTTCTGGAAGGCCAGCCGGACGCCGAAGTAGCGCTCCAGGCAGCCGCGCACGGAATCGGAGGCCAGCGCGCGCAGCAGCTGTCCGCACTCGTCCTCACTCGCCGGCGCGGCGGTGTTGTCGGCGAACGGCCCGCCTTCGACATGCAGCCGGGTCGACAGCCGGCTGACCAGCTGCCAGGCGTACGGCAACGAGGTGCGTATGCACTCGGCGAACTGCTCGTCGGTCACCTCCCCCACCTCCGCCGCAGCCAACAACTCGGCCGAGACGTCCAAGGACATCGGTCCCACCTCACCTCCGGTCGTCACCGCACTGCCGGACTGCTGGATCACTGTTGGATCACGGCCTCGTCACGCTCACATCAATTCAATGGCCCGACACAACGCGCTTCACACCTTGAGGCATGCCCGCTACGCATTCGCGCCTCACCAGACGACTGACGGCCCGTCGGCTCACTCAGTGGACGTCCACAGCGCCCGGCGACTGGCGCGCGCCCTCCCACTCGGTCGGCGGCGCGACCGGGCCGGGCACCGAGGCGTTAGGGTTTCGAACCATGCGCCTCGTCATCGCCCAGTGCAGCGTGGACTACGCGGGGCGGCTCGCCGCCCACCTGCCCAGCGCCCGCCGCCTGCTGATCGTCAAAGCGGACGGCAGTGTCCTGGTTCACTCCGACGGAGGCTCGTACAAGCCGCTGAACTGGATGTCCCCGCCCTGCACGCTCAGGCAGGAGGAGCGGGCCGAGGGCGGCGTGTGGACGGTCGCCAACAAGGCCGGCGAGCAGCTGATCATCAGCATCGAAGAGATCTTCCACGACTCGGCGCACGACCTCGGGGTGGACCCCGGCCTGCGCAAGGACGGCGTCGAGTCGCATCTCCAGGTGCTGCTGGCCGAGCAGATCGAAATACTGGGCAAGGGCTGGCGGCTGGTGCGCCGCGAGTACCCGACGCCGATCGGCCCGGTGGACATCCTGTGCCGTGACGCCGACGGCGGCGCCACCGCCGTGGAGATCAAGCGCCGGGCGACCATCGACGCGGTCGAACAGCTGTCTCGGTACCTTGACTTACTCAATCGCGACCCGCTGCTGGCACCGGTCGGCGGCATCCTGGCGGCGCAGGCCATCGCGCCGCAGGCCCGCACCCTCGCCGAGGACCGGGGGATGCGGTGCGTGGTGCTCGACTACGACGCGCTGCGCGGCATGGAGCGCGAAGGCACCTTGTTCTGAAAGCGCTTTCCAATTTCCGGTCCGGAAGTTGCGTTCCGAAGTCGCGGCGACGGCAGTACGCTACGCGCCTATCTTTCCTTGATCCATGGACATCGGACCAAGAAAACTGATATAGAGGAAACGCCAATCGGGCCGTGGCATCACTGGCCCGTTTCCTTCAGGTACAGCGCCGTGAACAGCCGTTCCATCTGTTTCAGACAGCTGCGGTTACCCGGGCATCATTCGCTCTCTACCATCTGACCAACTCTCAGCTACCTGATCGTTCCGATTTGTGCGTTCTGCATTGTGTGTCTGCCGACTGCGAAACGCGGGTAGGACGGTGACGCACGGCCGATTCCACGACGTGAAGGGAATGTAGGGTCATGACGGGGTTTCTGGAACGGCTGGGCGGCACGCTGATCGCACGCAGATGGCTGGTACTGGTCGCTGCGCTCGGTTTCGCCGTCTTCTCCGTCCTGTTCGGCGCTTCGGTGGTCGGACAACTGACGACGAGCGGGTACAACGACCCGTCCGCCGAGTCGACGCGGGCCGAGTCGCTGCTGGCCGCCAAGTACGGCGTGGGTGATTCGAACTTTCTGCTGCTGGTGAAGGCGCCGACCGGCGGGGTGGACGACCCGGCCGCCGCGCGCGACGGTGTGGCCCTGACCAAGCGCCTCGCCGCCGAACACGACGTCACCGACGTGGTCTCTTACTGGACGACCGGCGCGGCCGGCCTGCGCAGCCACGACGGAAGCAGCGCCCTGATACTGGCCCGGGTCACGGTCGACGACACCAAGATGGACAGCAGGTCCAACGCGCTGATCTCGGCCTACTCCGGCAAGGCCGGAGTCCTGTCCGTGCAGGTCGGCGGCAGCGGCCCGGTGAACGCCCAAGCCGACACGCAGAGCCAGGACGACCTGATCAAGGGCGAGGCGATCGCCTTCCCGATCACGCTGATCCTACAGATCATCGTCTTCCGCGGCCTCGTGGCCTCGTTCCTGCCGCTGCTCCTGGGCGGATTCTCCGTGCTGGGCACGCTGCTCGCGCTGCGCCTCACCGTGATGTTCACGCCGGTCTCGGTGTTCGCGCTGAACCTGACCACCGCCCTGGGCGTCGGCCTGGCGCTCGACTACAGTCTGTTCATCATCACCCGATATCGCGAGGAACTGCACGACGGGAAGGACCCGCGGGCCGCGCTGCTGACCACGATGCGCACCGCGGGCAAGACCGTGGCGTTCTCCGCGGTGACCGTGTCGCTCGCGATGGCCGCGATGGTGGTCTTCCCACTCGACTTCCTGAAGTCGTTCGCGTACGCCGGGGTGTCGGTCGTCCTTCTCACCGCGCTTGCCGCCCTCACCGTGCTGCCCGCCCTGCTGGCCGTGCTGGGCCGGCGCGTGGACGCGCTGGCGGTGCGGCGCAGCAAGCCCGCCGCGCCGCAGACCGGGTTGTGGTACCGGCTGGCGAGCGGCGTCATGCGCCGTCCCGTATCGGTGGGCCTCACGCTGCTGATCGCGTTGACCGCGCTGGGCGTCCCGTTCCTGTCCGCGAACTTCGGGCTGTCCGACGACCGGGTGCTGCCCGCCAACGCCTCGGCGCACGTGGTCGCGGACGCGATCCGCAACGACTTCGACTCGCAGGCGCAGTCAGCGCTCGAAGTCGTCGCGCCCGCCGCGAGCCCGACGCAGGTCGGCGATTACGCGGCCGCTCTCTCGCGGGTCTCCGGAGTCGTGCGGGTCGACGCCGCGACCGGCAGCTACGTGGCCGGACGCCAGGTCGCCGCGCCCTCCGCGGCCAGCGGCCAGTTCGTGGATCCGAAGGGCGGCGCGGGCACCTGGCTGTCGGTGAACACGGCCATCGAGCCGTACTCGGGCGCGGGAGAGCAGCTGACGAAGCAGGTGCGGGCCGTGCCCGCGCCGTTCCAGGTCATGGTCGGCGGCCCGTCCGCCGACCTGGTCGACACCGAGCACGCGATCTCCGACCGGCTGTGGATCGCGGGGGCGTGGATCGTGCTGGCCATGCTCGTGCTGCTGTTCCTGTTCACCGGCAGCGTCGTGCTGCCGCTCCAGGCGATCGTGCTGAGCCTGTTCTCGCTCACCGCGATGTTCGGCGCGATGGTCTACGTGTTCCAGCAGGGGCACCTGCGGTGGCTCGTCGGCGACTTCGTCGTCAGCGGGACGCTCGACACCACCATCCCGGTCCTGATGTTCTGCATCGCGTTCGGGCTCTCCATGGACTACCAGGTGCTCCTGCTCTCCCGGATCAAGGAGGAGCACGAGCTCACCGGCGACAACACGCGCGCGGTGGCCACGGGCCTACAGCGCACGGGCCCGGTGATCACCGCCGCGGCGGCGATCGTCGCGATCGTCTTCATCGGCATCGGCACCAGTTCGATCTCCATCATCAAGATGCTCGGCCTCGGCCTGGCCCTGGCCGTGCTGGTCGACTCCTCACTCGTGCGCGGCGTGCTGGTGCCGTCGTTCATGCGGATCAGCGGCGGTAAGGCGAACTGGTGGGCGCCCGGCGTGCTGAAGCGGGTACACCAGAAGATCGGCCTGTCCGAGGAGTCGGGCGCCGCCGAGCCCGAACCCGAGTCCGTGCCGGCCGGGAAGTCGTAGCGGGCAACAGGGATCAGTAGTACGCGGTAGTACCCGGTACTCGGCCGCTGCGATCACCACAGGTGCAACTTTCGGCACCGATCGCAGCGGCCGAACCATGCATCAGGAAGAAAGCAGACTGCGACACCGCGGCGGTCCGAGCGCCCTTGCACCGCACGGGCGGCTCGGTCACGGTGATGCCCGCAAGCTCGATTCGAGGACGAGTCCGAGGGAGAGAGACGTGCGCCGGATCCTGGGCATCGCGACGACACTGCTGCTGGCGGTTCCGATCTTCGGCGGCACCGCCGCCGCGGCTGTCGGCGGCACGAGCGCGGCTGCCGCGTCGTGCACCGGCACCATCGACATCACACAGATCTCGATGACTCCGGCCAGCGTCACGCCGGGACAGGGCGCGACGATGAACTTCACCGCCGTCAACTGCACGTCCCAGTCGGTGACGACGAACCTGATCGAATACGGACGCTTCCTCGGTCCCGGCTCCTCCACCGGAGTCCCGCAGGGCTGCCCGGTGATCGACCCCATCGCGCCGTCGGTGACGTTCGCGCCGAACGGCACGTATACGGGCACCATCGGCTTCCAGGTCTTCTCGGGGTGCACGGCCACCAGCCTTGAGGGCATCATCAACTTCGAGAACTCAAGCGGCGTGAACGTTCAGGGCACTGCGACGGTCGCCATCGTTCAGCCGGTCCCGCCGATCGCCTGCCACGTGACCTACACCACGCAGAGCCAGTGGCAGGGCGGCTTCACCGCCGCGGTCAGTATCAGCAACACTGGTGTCGTCGCCGACAACGGCTGGACGCTCACCTTCACCTTCGGCGGCGACCAGAAGATCACCGGCGTGTGGGGCGCGGCCGCAACGCAGAGCGGTGAGATGGTCACGCTGACCAACCTGTCCTACGACGCGACGATCACCCCAGGCGCGACGGTCAGTGGCATCGGCTTTCAAGGCACCTGGAGCGCGAGCGACGCCGCCGCGTCGAGCTTCGCGGTCAACGGCACCATCTGCTCGTAACCGAGCCGACCGAGCCGTCGTCGCGACCCGCCGGTCGCAACGTGTGAACTGACGATGACACAAAGTCCTGCCAGGGACTGGAGAAGTCACAGTCTGGGCGCACCTGGCGCTCTGTCACCGCTTTGGCGGTAAAGTCTGGCCGAAGTGTTGACCCGGGGGGACGGTGATTCACCTCGCCTCCCAGCTCGATGTGAGGGACCGGATATGAGCCTGTTCGACAAGGCGCTGGAAGTCACCGAGAAGGCCTTCGAGGAGACAGAGCACGCGATCGAGGAGTGGAACATCCACCGCCACGGCGCGAAGCTGTTCCTGAAGCTGGGCATCGCGGTTTACGCCGAGCAGCGGCTCGGCGGCGACCACGGACCCGTCGACCGCATCCTCGGTGCGCTCGACGGCCACGCGGCGGAGCACGGCGAGGTGGACCTCGACCACCTGAAGGCCGCGCACGAGGTGCTCGGCGACGAGTTCATCAAGGAGCACGACATCGAGGCGGAGCACGCCGAGGCCCCGGCAGCGTCCTGACGCTCCTGACTCGCCATCAGCTCCGTATATGCACCAGTGGTGACCTTTTCTGCCGACCGGTGAACGCGCCGGTCGGCAGAATCGTTCACGCGGAACCGTTCAGCACGCCCTGATCAGATCCACGATCCGGGTCAGGCTCTCGGTCATGTCGTAGTCCTTCGGCGTGAAGACCTCTGCGACGCCGAGTTCCTTGAGCGCCTTGGCGTCGGCGTCCGGGATGATTCCGCCGACCACCACCGGCACGTCCGTCACGCCCGCGGCGCGCAGCCGCTCGATCACGTCGGGCACCAGGCGCAGGTGTGAGCCGGAGAGCACGGAAAGGCCGACGCAGTGCACGTCCTCGGCGATCGCCGCCGCGGCGATCTGTGCGGGCGTGAGCCGGATGCCCTGGTACACGACCTCGAACCCCGCGTCACGCGCCCGGACCGCGATCTGTTCCGCGCCGTTGGAGTGCCCGTCCAGGCCCGGCTTGCCGACCAGGATGCGCAGCCGCCGTCCGCGCTCCCGGCTCGTTTCGCGTACGTATTCGCGCAGGGCGACCAGCTGCGACGAGGCGCTCGCGGTCGGCGCGTCCGCGCCGATGCCGGTGGGCGCGCGGAATTCGCCGAAGACCGCGCGCAGCGCGCCGGCCCACTCGCCGGTGGTCACGCCGGCGCGGGCACAGTCGAGTGTCGCAGGCATCAGATTCACGGCGGGATCGGCCGCGTCGGCCGTCAGCCTCGCCAGCGCCGCGTCGGCGGCGGCCGCGTCGCGGGATGCACGCCACCGCGCCACGGCGCTGATCGCGTGCTGCTCGACCCCGGGATCGACGGTCTGGATCGCGGCGTCGAGGTCTGCGATCAGTGGGCTGGGTTCGGTCTCGGTGTAGGCGTTGACGCCGATCACGATCTGCTCACCGGACTCGATCCTGGCCCGGCGTGCCGCGTGGTTCGCGACCAGCCGGGACTTGAGATAGCCGGACTCGACCGCGGCGACCACGCCGCCCATCTTCTGCACGCGCGCGATCTCGGCGCGAGCGGCGGCGGCCAGCTGCGCGGTCTTCGCCTCCACCTCGTGGGAGCCGGCGAACAGGTCGCCGTATTCGAGTAGGTCCGACTCGAAGGCGAGCACCTGCTGCATGCGCAGCGACCACTGCTGGTCCCAGGGGCGTGGCAGACCGAGCGCCTCGTTCCACGCGGGCAGTTGCACGGCGCGGGCGCGGGCGCCCTTAGCGAGCGTGACGGCGAGCATCTCCAGCATGATGCGCGCGACGTTGTTCTCCGGCTGCGCCTCGGTCAGGCCGAGCGAGTTGACTTGGACGCCGTAACGGAAGCGGCGCTTCATCGGGTCGGTCACGCCGTAACGTTCGCGGGTGATCTCGTCCCAGAGCTCGGTGAAGGCACGCATCTTGCAGAGCTCTTCGACGAAGCGGACACCCGCGTTGACGAAGAAGGAGATCCGCTCGACCACGTGGTCGAACTCCCCCTGCGGGACCTGCCCGCTGTCGCGCACCGCGTCGAGCACGGCGATGGCGGTGGACAGCGCGTAGGCGATCTCCTGTACCGGATCGGCGCCTGCCTCCTGTAGGTGATAGCTACAGATGTTGATCGGGTTCCACTTCGGCAGCGCGCGCACGGCGTACGCGATCAGGTCGGTGGTGAGCCGCAGCGAGGGGCCCGGCGGGAAGACGTACGTACCGCGGGAGAGGTACTCCTTGACGATGTCGTTCTGCGTGGTACCGGCCAGTTCCCTGATGTCGGCGCCCTGGCGTTCGGCGGCCACCTGGTAGAGCGCGAGCAGCCACATCGCGGTGGCGTTGATCGTCATCGAGGTGTTCGTCCGGGCCAGCGGGATCCGGTCGAACAGCGCCTCGACGTCGCCGACGTGCGCGATCGGCACGCCGACCTTGCCGACCTCCCCGGCGGCGAGCACCGCGTCGGGGTCGTAGCCGGTCTGGGTGGGCAGATCGAAGGCGACCGAGAGCCCGGTCTGCCCTTTGGCCAGGTTCCGGCGGTACAGCGCGTTGGACTGCGCCGGGGTCGAGTGCCCCGCATAGGTGCGCATGACCCACGGCCGGTCACGCGCGAGCTGCCGGGATTGCGCCGCCCCTGCGGTGTTCGGTGCTGCGGCGCGTGATTCTGCGGCGTGCGACATCGTGTCGGAACCCTCCGCGTGCTCGTCGCCGCCACGGCTGTGGTCGACGCTCCTGCTGCGGAGTGTACTGGCCGGTAACTAAGCCGCCAGTGTGATCCGGCTCACGTGTGCCCGAGAATGTGAGCCGTAAGCGTGAGCCAAGAGTGTGACAAAGCCACGCGCAGCGCCGACCACCGGTCGGTCACCCGGCGCTGCGGACGTGCTCGACCATGGCGAGGATGCCGTAGGCGATCCCGCCGTCGAGATCACGGACCGCGAACGAAGACGTCATCGCCGCGGCGGCGAGTGCGCAGGAACGGTCGTCGAGCAGCTTGCGAGCGTGTGCACCGGTGATGATCTCCAGCCGGTGCGCGGCAGGATCGACCGCGATCAGCACCGACTTGGCCGCCGTGGGACCGAGTTCGGCGTGCCGGGCCTCGGCCTGTGTGCGGGCGTCGGAGCCGAGCGTGCCGATGAAGACCGACCAGTTCAGTTCGGTGCGCTTCTGCGCGATGGCGATCGCCCGGCGGATCTGTGTGGACTCGACCAACGGCACGACGACCGACCCGCTGCCGCTGCCGTTGGCGTTGCGCGCCCCGGCACGCTCCTCGTGACCAGCGCTGCGTTCATGATCCGCGCTGTGTCCCTGGCCAGCACCGTGTTCATGACCAGCACTGTGTTCATAACCAGCGCTGTGCTCATGCTCATGCTCATGACCAGCGCTGTGCTCCGGAACGGCACCGTGTTCCGGAGCGGCAGGCTGTTGCGGCGCGGCGCCCGCGGTCACGTCCGCCGCCGCCGTCTCGGGGTCACCAGGAACCACTGGCCCCACCGGTTCCGGCGGACTTACCCGCGGTGACACCCTGCTGTTCGGCCGATGAGGAGGAGCCGGTCGGCACCGCGTCCTGCGGGCTGGCCGCGGTCGCGCCGTTCTGCCGGATCCAGCCGACTTCGCGGCGGCTGCGGTCGCCGCGGGCCCAGCCCGGCAGCACCACCAGGAAGGAGATCAGCAGGAACAGGCCGAGCGGGATCCCGAGGTAGATGCCGATCGTCTGTAGGATCGTCAGCCCCGGTCCCGAGTCTTCTCCGTCATACGGGTGATTCGCCGCCAGTGCGGCGGAGGCCGCCAGCAGCGGGACACTGGTCGCCGCGGCGACGAACCCGGCCCGCGCCGCGGCGCGCAGCCGAGTGGCGGACGTCGTGCGGATGAGCGTGGTGATGGACACGTGAAAACGGTAGCTCAACCGCGGTCAAGTCACGCGGCCAGGTCGGCATTCCGCCGAGAGTTAACGCAGGATTCCGTACGACGGTTCACCCGGCAGCCCGCGCGACAATCCGCCGGCACGTCACGCGGACGCGCTCAGGCAAGTGCGCTCAGCACCCTGGCCAGCGAACGGACCCGCGGATGGCCCGCGAGCTGGTCGAGCAGCAGCGGCCGGCCGCCGGAGTCGGCCAAGGGCAGCCGCCAGTTCGGGTAGGTGTCCCCGGAGGTGCCCGGCAGGTTGTGCGGGCGCAGATCGCCGACGGCGTCGGGCAGGTAGACCCCGATCATCCGCGCGGGCGTCCAGGCCAGGAAGCGGTGCAGCGCCTCGATCGTCTCCTGCTCCCCCGCGCCCGAGCGCAGCAGTCCGCAGCCGCGCAGCAGATCGATCCATGCCTGCACGTTGGCCCGGTCCGCCTCCTTCTCCTCTTCCAGCGGCCGGGTCAGCAGGCCGAGCCGCGCGCGCAGATCCAGGTGGGCCCCGGTGAGCAGCGCGGCGGCGGGCGGCAGGTCGTGCGTGGTCAGCGCGGCCAGGCAGTTCTCCCGCCAGCGGCCCGGCGGATGCGGCGCGCCGTCGGCGTCACGTTCGAACCACAGCACGTTGGTGCCGAGGATGCCGCGGTCGGCCAGCGCGTCACGGACCCAGGGCTCGACCGTGCCCAGGTCCTCGCCGATCACCAGCGCCCCGGCGCGATGCGCCTCAAGGGTGAGGACGGCCAGCAGCGCCTCGTGGTCGTAGTAGACGTACGTGCCCTGGTGCGGCTTCGCACCGGCGGGCACCCACCACAGCCGGAACAGCGCCATGACGTGGTCCATCCGCAGGCCGTCGGCGTGTCGCAGCACCCCGGCGAGCATCTGGCGATACGGCAGATATCCGGACTCGGCCAGCCGGTCCGGGCGCCACGGCCGCGAACTCCAGTCCTGGCCGAGCTGGTTGAACTCGTCGGCCGGCGCTCCGATGGTGACGCCGCGCGCGTAGACGTCGAGGTCGGCCCAGGTGTCCGCGCCGTCGGCCTGGGCGCCGACGGCCAGGTCGTGGAAGACGCCGTACACCATCCCGGAATGCGCACACGCAGTACGGACCGCCGCCAACTGCTCGTCGAGCAGCCATTGCAGCCAGCAGTGGAAGTCGATCTCGGCCCGCTGGACCGCGGCGAGCTCGCGCACTGCTGCGCGGTCCGGGTGACGCAGCGTCTCCGGCCACGCCGCACTGTTTCCCCCATAAAGGTGAGCGAGCGTCAGCCAGGTGGCGTGCAGTTGGAGTGGACGACCCTCCCGCACGAGGTATGCGCGGTACGCCGCGGAGCGCCCGGCCGTACGCGGGGTCGCGTACAGCAGCCGCAGCGCCGCCGTCTTGCCCTCCCAGACTCGGTCGCGATCAATCAGATCGTCAGACAGGTTGCGCTTGCGCAGCTCTGTACCGAGCTGGTCGACCTGCTCGCGGACCTCGGCCGGTGCGTAGGCGTATTCGGGCACCGATTCGATGCGCAGGTGGATCGGATCGGGGTAGCGCCGAGTCGCCGGCAGGTACGGGGACGGGTCGAGCGGCGGGACGCCGCTACCGCCATGCAGCGGGTTGACGACCAGGAAGCCCGCGCCGAGGTCGTGCCCGGCGATGGCGGCGAGTTCGGCCAGGTCACCGAGGTCGCCCATGCCCCACGACCGCCGCGAGCGCAGCGAGTGCAGTTGCAGCGTGTAGCCCCAGGCGCGGCGCCGGGTCGGCGTGGTGAGCCGGCGCGGCGAGACGGCGAGCGGGACCTGCTTGACCTCGCCGCCGATCCGCGCGTGGAGGGTGTGCCAGCCGATCGGCAGCGCAATCGGCAGTGCGAACGTATAAGCGGACAAGCCACGCCGTTCGGTCGGCTCGACGCCGAGCAGCGCGACGTCGTAGCGCCGTCCACCGTCTTCCAGCGCGATCCACAACGTGGGCTGCGAGCTCGACGAGGCATGCACCGTGACACGCGGAACCGCGGCCGCCTCCGAAGCCGGCCCCGCACCCTCAGATTCCTGACGGACCACCACACACGGTGGCAGGGCACGGAACTGACGCTCCGCCAACTGTCGCAGCGCGTCGTGGCACGCGGCGGGATCGGCGGCATCCACGCCGAAGGCGGCCAGCACGGCGATCAGGGTCTCGGCGCTGACCTCGACCCGGTTGCCCTGCCAGTCGTGGTACTCGGTGGCGATCCGATAGGCGCGCGCGGCCTCGACCAGCTCCGGCCAGGCAGCCGACGAGCCATCCGAACGGTGCGAAGCACCCGAATGATCCGAACTTTGCATATCACCCAAACCGCCTGCACCGGACTCAGGCCACCCGCGCTCACCGGCCTGCGGCTCGCTGCGGACCCCGTCCCGATCCTCGCCGCGCCGCGTCACGGAAGTCATGGTTACCAAGCTCTCACAGGGCGGTTGCAGAAGGAATCCGCCGCTCTGAACACCTGCGTTGCGCGGAGCTCACGTCAGGCGCCGACCACGGCGGATCCTTCGTACGTTTATGCGATTGTCCTGTGCTTACGCTGATTCTTACGTTGAACCGGGTTACACCAACATGTCAG
>NZ_DASYZI010000241.1:0-7618 GCF_035946395.1 Actinocrinis sp. | reverse complement strand
CTTAGAGCCTGTCCGTGATCCTTGCGGGGTGGATGGTATATGAGAGTACGTACTTGCTGAGTATATGAGGCTCCTGGTAGAGCAGCGGTTGTCGAGGCCGATCCGCACTACCAGGAGCCGTCGTGAAGTCTGCCATCTTGTCGTCTGTTCCGACCATCGTGATGCAGCCGGCTGGGGCGGTATGCCGGGCTTGTGGAGTCGACTGTACGGCCGAGGCGACCGGCCGGCCTCGCCGCTACCCTTCTGACCTGCGCGATAGTGAGTGGGCGCTCATTGCGTCGCTGCTGCCGGTCCCGGCGGCCGACACGCCCCGCGGCGGGCGGGCGGAGGTCCATTGCCGGCGGGCCATCATCGACGCGATCTTCTATGTGGCCGACAACGGCTGCAAGTGGCGGGCGCTTCCGGTCGACTTCCCACCGCGCTCGACCGTGCACGGCTGCTTCACGAGGTGGCGTGAGCAGGGTGTTTGGGACGGGATGAACGATGTGCTGCGGGATCGGGAGCGGATGCGGCAGGGGCGCAAGGCCGAGCCGACCGCGGCGGTGATCGACTCGCAGTCGGTGCGCGCGGCCGAGACGGTGGGCAAGGGCAGCCGAGGCTGGGATAACGCGAAGAAGGTGGGGGGACGCAAGCGGCATATTGCGGTGGACGTGCTGGGCCTGCTGCTGGTAGTGCATGTGACAGCGGCAAGTGCGCAGGACCGTGACGCGGCGTTCTTCCTGCTCCAGCGGCTGCGCCTGCTCTACGGCAAGATCACATTGGTGTGGGCTGACAGCGGCTACGATTACGGCAGGCTCATCGATGGCGCGAGGAGGATACTGCGCTTGACGGTGCAGGTCGTGCGGCGTACCGATGACGTGACCGGGTTCGTGGTGCTGCCGCGTAGGTGGGTCGTCGAGCGTACCTTGTCATGGATCTGTCAGCGACGGCGCTGTGTCAGGGATTATGAGCGCCTACCCGGGAACCACGAGGCGATGGTCACCATCAGCATGATCATGTTGATGACACGTCGCCTCGCCAGGCCGCGCACGGCACTACCACACGCGGCCTAACGGGATCACGGACAGGCTCTTAGTGTCTCCACCCTCGCGCACGGACCGCCAGACAAAGACGTGCGGCGGTACGGGCGACTGCCTGTCTGGAAAGCCGTCTAGGTTGACGTCCGCCCACGTGAGCGGGCGCAGTTCTTCCGTGCGCGCACCGACTAGCAGTGAGAGCACAATGTAGGCGTGCAGCCGAGATCCTTCGGCAGCTGCGAGTAGGGCTGCGGCTTGGTCGAAGTCGAGTGACTTGGACGGCCGGCCGGCGGTGCCCTTCGGGAGGTCGTCGCAGAGCAGCACGACGTTACGGCCGACCTTGCTGCGTTTCTGGGCTCGCGTAATCGACCGTCTCAGCAGCGAACGCAGGCTGCCGAGTGTGCTGCTCGCGAGCATCGCGGATTTGGTCAACAGCCAGTCGTCGACCTCGTCCGCCGTTAGGTCCCGTAGATTTCGGCCGGCGAAGTACGGGATCACGTGCTCATTGGCGAGGTCGGTCAGCTTCTTCACAGTTGCCTGAGACCTGCCGTGCAGCCCGTGTTTGATGAAGTCCCGGACGGCGTCGGCTACGGAGTAAGTGCCTGCCGCAAGCACCGTGCCTTCATCAATCTCGCGTTGAAGGTCCTTTAGCTTTTTCAGAGCCTTGCTTTTGTCCTCATCGCTCACCTTGCGGGTTTTGCGCTTGCCGTCAGGTCGGTAGCCCACGGTGATTTCGCCGATCCACCGCTGACGATCCTCGCTCCAGTACAGTCCGCCGTCGCCGCGGGCGCGGCGCTTCTTCGGCACCGCGCCGTCGTCATCATTCCTCTTTCGGGTCATCAGTTGCGCTCAGCTTCCTTCTTTAGCAAGGCCTTGTATTCGCGGATCGAGTCGGAGGGAATCAGGCGGGCGCGTCCCTCGGTGACGGTGGTCAGGCGTCCGGAGCGGATGAGTTCGTAGAGTTTGGTGCGTCCGAGGCGCAGCACTGCCATGGCTTCCTTGACTCGCAGGAATTCGGGCTCGGGGACGGGTTGGGTGAAGGTGACTGCGGTCATGGCCGGGTGTCCTTCCGTGGCGAGGGACCGGGGAACGCGGCTAGCCCGCCGGCGCGGTGCTGTGCCGACGGGCTAGGGAGGTCGTCTTTAGAAGTTTTGGGAAATGACCGTCGCACCGTCACGACCGTCACGGCAGGATGGTTGACCTGCGTAAACGGCGTGACGGTAGGGAAGGGCCAACCGTCACGCGGTCATCGTGACCGTCACGGGCCGGAGCGGGCGTGACGGTCGCGTGACGGTCGGGCATGGCCTATCGTCACGAGGCGCATTGCCACTGAGCTGCGTGTTTGAAGATCATGTGACGGTCGTGACGGTGTGACGGTCATTTCCCAAAACTTCTAGTTGGGCTGGTAGGTCAGGCGGATGGTGCGCCCGCCGTGTTCGCGTTCGAAGTCGATGGCGATGCCGTTTTTGCGCAGTGCCGGGGCGACGCGGCGTAGGTGACCGGCGACCGCGCGCGGGGTGCGTGGCCAGGATTTGGGTGCGTCGTGCGGGGTGACCAGTTCGGTGAGCATGGCGGCGGTGCCGGACCACGCCTTGCGTTCCTGGACCATGGTGCGTACCGCGTCGGCGAACGGGTCGGCCTCGATGACGGCCTCGGTCAGTTCCGCGGCCAGGATGGTGAAGTCCGCGAATGTCGTCCATTCGTTGACTTTGTCGATGGCGGCGAGGATTTTCGCGAAGTCCGCGAGCCGGGGCAGTTCCTCCACGCGCACGTCAGGTAGTGCGGCGAGAACCTTGGCGGTGAGGTCGAGGATTGCGGCGAGGATCGTCGGGCGGGCGTTCTCGTATGCGGTTTTGACTTGTTCGTCGGTGCGGCGCTGGTGTGGGCGGATCGGTTCCAGTTCGACCAGCAGCAGCCGTTCGGCGAGGTCTCCGCGCAGTGCGCCGGCGTCGATGGTGGTCATCCCGATGACCCGTTGGAAGGAGAGCACGCTGACGTCGTCGTCGGTGTACAGGGCGCGCTCGACCATGCCGTCACCGGTCACGGCCTTGCACAGGGTGTCGGAGAACCAGGCTGGGATGCTGGAGACGTTGTCGAGCATCACGGTCCAGGAGGCTGCGGCCTGTACGGTCCATGCGCGCATGTCCTTCGGCGCCGCCCGCAATGGCGCCGGCGAGGGGTCGAGCAGGCACACCAGCGAACGACCCGTGGTCGACTTGGCTGTGCCCTGCTCTCCGGACAGCGCGAGGATGGGGTGCGGGATGTCCGGGAACAGGGTGGCGACCAGCCATGCGACCAGCAGCCGGAATCCGGACTCGGAGACGTTGAGCAGGCCGCGGAGTTGGTCGAGCCCGCCGGCGAGCCGAGCGGGGATCGGTAGCGGGGAGGTCAGGCGGGTGCGGCGGAACAGGACTGGGGATTCGGGCATCAGGTGCCATTCCCCCGGGGAGATCACGACGCAGCGTCCGTCGGGTTGTCCGAGGTCGAGTACGAGATCATCACCGTGCCGGGCGACCCTGAGTGCGATGGGTTCGGGTTCGGTGTCCACGGCGGTTCCCTCCAGGACGCTCAGGGCGTCGGCGAGCGCCGAGGCGCCGGGGGCGCAGCGGGTTTCCTCGTAAAAGGCGCGGGCGAGCCGGGTGCGCAAACCGTTCTCTCCGCGTAGGGACAGCGCGAGGTTCGGGCCGTCCAGCAGTACGGCGTAGGTTTTGCCGTCGCTGCCGAGCACGGTGCGGTACGAGCGCCGGGCGAGGTCGACTAGGCGGGTTGCTTGGCTCGGGCCGCGCCCGCCACCCTCGCCGTCCCCGGCCGCAGACTCCGCCGCGCTGTCGTCGGCGTGGTCGAGACCGGCAAGCGCTTCCTCCGCGCCGACGGCCGACAGGATCTCGTCCACCTGCCCGCCGACGCCGTCCTCGGGCGGCGGGTTGGGTGCGTGGTTTTCATCGCTCACTGCGCTGCTCCCTTCTGCATTCCGGCGCTTAGGCCGTTGTTGATGGTGTCCAGGCTCTTGGTCACGTCGCCGCCGAGGCGGTGCGCGACCTCGGTCAGGGCGCGCTCGATCAGGTCGGTGGGCAGGGTGCCGCGGGTGATGTGCGTGCCGAGGGTGAATGCGACGCGGTTGAGGGTGTCGTTGCGGGTACCGGGTTTCGCGCTCAGGACCTTGTCGAGTTCGCCGCGCAGCACCGCATCGGCGTACTTCGACGGGGAGCGGTATCGCGGCGGCGGCCCGGCCGGTGCGAGTCGCTTGGGCGGGTCGAGTAGGCGCCTGATCCACGCGGGCAGCGGCGCCGGCTCGGCCAGGAACGTCGCCCGGTACGGCCTGCCGTTGACGACAGAGCCGGGGCCGACCACGTACCCGCCGACGCCGCGGGTGTCGATCAGGTAGCCGAGCTTGCCCGCGGTGTTGCGCAGCGCCGCGCTCTCGGGTTGGCGGAAGTACAGGTGCTCGCCGCCGCGACCGGTGATCACGGTCATGACGTCGCCCGGGTAGGGCTCGGCATTCAGCAGCGCGAGTTGTGCGAGAGCGTCCGCGCCGGTGGTGATCGAGGGGTCGTCGAACGGTGACGCGGGCGGTGGGGTGTCGGGTTTGGGGGTGTCCAGGTCGAGCACGTACAGGCCGGAGGGTCCGCACGCAACACCGATGTTGAACGCGCCGGTGGCCCAGCAGCGTTCGATCGTGGCCGGGTTGATGGTCGCCCGGCCCTCCCAGTCGTGTGTGAGGGCGGGGACCTTGCTGTTCGGCTTGAGCGGGAAGATGTGCATGTCGTGCCCGGCCAGATCGAGCGCGGCAGTCAACAGGTGGTTGTCGGTGATGGTGGCGGCCACGGGGTGCCTCCAGGGATCAGGCGGCGAGGGTGCGAGAGGTCAGCGCCGCGTGCAGAGCGCACGGACACGCCGCGGCCCGGCCGCCGTTGGGGCGAGCCGGGCCGCGGCGCAGGGAACTCGGGTCAGGTGCGGATGCGCACGGTCAGGTAGCGGAAACGCAGCCGGCTTGGGCCGCGTGGGGCGCGGTCGCCGGAGTCGTCGAGCACGTCGAAGACCTCGGCGAGGGCGGCGACCGCGGCGTTGTTGTCCTCGGGTAGCGCGTACAGCCGCACCCTGATCACGCGGTTTCCTTCACGGGCGCGGGGTGGTTGCGATGCCAGCGGCGCGGGATGGATCGGGACGGGTCTGCCTCACCAGAGTTCAGATGCCAGCCGCCGCCGCAGGTTTTGGCCTGGTACATGGCGGCGTCCGCTACGCTGAGCGCCCGCCCGATGGGCGTGCCGGGCGCGGCCAGGAACCCACCGATCGAGGCGCCGAGGTCAAGCCACTGCTCCTGGTGGGCGATGGGTCGGGTCAGCGCGGTGTGTAGTGCGGCCAGTTCGGCGCGTGGGTCGGTGGGGTTGGGCAGGATGGCGGTGAACTCGTCCCCGCCGAGGCGGGCGGCCAGGCCGTCGCGCTGTGCCCAGAGGGCGAGCCGGTGGGCGACTTGACGCAGGGCGGTGTCTCCGGCGGCGTGCCCGTGGGTGTCGTTGAGCGGCTTGAAACGGTCCAGGTCGATCAGGACCACCAGCGCGGGCTGGTGGCGCAGCAGCCGGGCCGCGTGGGTGGTGTACTGGTCGCGGGTGGGCAGGTGGGTGAGCGGGTCGCGGCGGGCTTGGGTGAGGCGGTGGCGCAGGGCGGCAGCGTGCACGCTCCAGCCGAGTATCGGCAGCGCGGCCATGGCGGACAGCGCGTTGTTCATCGGGGCGCCTCCATCGGCGGGGGTCGGAGTCGGGTGTGGGTCACGGGCGGGTGCGGCGGTTGTCGGCGAGTGAGGCGCGGCAGGTGCGGGTGCATTCGGGCTGCCGGCCGATGACCTTGTCGAGCGCGTCCGCGAGGTTCCACAGGCCGGTGACTGGCTCTTCGCGGTACCGGTTCGGGGCGCACAGGCACGGGGCGATCAGCGTGAAGTCGGTGTGTGCCGGGTTGTTCCACGGGTCGGTGGCGCGCCGGTGGGCGAGGAACAGCCCTTGTCCGAGGTGGGCGACCAGCCGCTGTTGGTCCGGGTCGCGTGGGTCGGCGTAGCCGCGCCAGTTCAGCGGCGGGGGCGCGGCGCCGTAGTTCTGGAAGGCGTCGGCCCAGCCACGGGCGGCCAGGATCTCGGCGAGGCCGACCATTTCCGCGTGTGCCTCGGCGAGCGCGTCGAGCATGTCCGCCTGCTGCTCGGCGCGGCTCTCACGCGCCAGGGCGTACAGCGCATCCAGCGCGAGCGCGGTGCCGTCCGGCTCGGGCGCGGCGTCGAAGTCGAAGTCCGCCGCGTCGGCGTGGTCGTTGTGCTCGTTCCAGTCCATGACCAGGGCCTCGGACGGTTCGCTGTTTTCGTCGAGCATGCAGATCACTCCCTGGTGACGGACGGGGTACGGCAGGCGGGGCACAGGGGAGCGCCGCCCTCGCCGTAGCGGTGATGTGGGGTGCCGCAGCGGGCGCAGGGTCCTTGTGTGGTGTGGTGGCTGAGCACGGCGAGGATCTGCCCAGGGGTGAAGGGCGAGTCCTTGGCGTCGCGCCAGCCGACCACGACCCAGCGGGACGGATCGAAGACCTCGATGCTCTGACCGCCGTCCGGGAGTGGGTCTTGGGCGGTCGGGGCGGGGCGGCTGCCGCGCCCGCGGGTCTGCGGCACGGCGGGTTCCGGCTCGCCGAACAGCGTCAGCGCGCCCTCGGCCGGGACGGTCATGCTGCTCACCGCCGCGTGCCGCGTGCCGGCTGGCCACCGAGCAGGTGGCGGGCTTTGCGGCGTTGGGAGCGCTTCCTGAGGCCGGTGCCATGGCAGGCCCGGCACGCGGTGGTCGGGCCGATGACCCGGCGCATGTGCCCGAGTCCGCGGCAGCGCGGGCAGGTCTGGAACGGGCGCAGCCTGGCCAGGATCAGCGCTACGGCGGCGGCGCCGAGCAGGAACAGGCCGGGCGCTCCGGCGTAGTGGTAGACCGCGGCGAGGATGAACAGGGCGATCAGGGCTTTCACGGTGGCTCCCCGAAGGATGCTGCTATGGATGTCAGGGCGGGAATAGGCGCGCCGCCGAGCCCTGTGCTGGTTCGGCGGCGCGTGGTCGTGCGGGTGGGGTTAGTGGCCGAATTCGTGGTTGAGCCGGGTGTCGGTGGTGTCGGTGCGCTTGTCGATGCGGGCGACGCGCTTGTCGCCGGCCGCGAGCAAGCGCGCGGTCTGTGCGTTCTTGCGCGCCTCGGGCGTGAGCGTGTTCGTGGTCTTCTTCGCGGTGGTCTTCTTGGTGCCGCCTTTGGTCGAGCCGTTGAACCGGCCGCCTTTGGTGCGCTTGACGCGCTGCTTCATCGGCGCCGCTGGCCGTGCGGCGGTGGTCGGTGCGCTGGTGTTGTGCGGGGGGCGGGGGGTGCCGGTGATCGAGCGGGGGGCGAGCGGCCCGGCGGCGGTGCGGGCGCGCTCGACCTCGCGGCGGCGCGCGGCGTTGTGGGCGCGGTGTTGGTTGAGGCGCTTGGTGATCGAGCGGGCGGCGGCCCGCAGTCGGCGGCGGACCGCGCGGCGGATGCGGCGGGTCACGGTGCGCCGGAGCGTGCCGCCGGTGCGGCGGCGAGTGGCGGGGCGGCGCTTGCGTGGGGGTCGGCGAG
>NZ_DASYZI010000240.1:0-8284 GCF_035946395.1 Actinocrinis sp. | reverse complement strand
GCTCACGCAGACGCTGCCGACTTATGACACGGTCGCCGAAGCTGCCACGAGTGCCAGGAGGCTGCCGAGTACCTGAATCTGAACCTGCTGCGGGCCCGTGGACGTTACGTCCCCGGGTGGCGGCATCTCTTGCGGCTTCGGGCGTACCTCGGACGGACCGGAGCCCCGACGCGCGAGGATAGCTTCTGGGGGACGGGGCGTGGGCGTCACTGTCCTGAGGCCGCTGCGCGTGATGGTGGACGGCCCGAGACACCAGTCGCCTCGGTGCGCGGGCGGGCGATGCTGGCTTCGCTGGGCTCATCGGCGAATCAGACCGCGTCGATTCCCCGGCTGATCAACGCCGTGTGGGTCGAGCGCCCCCACCGCCGTGCCGCTGCCGAGCAGCCGAACGCGTGCCTTCCGGATGTCCGAACCCTGTTCCGGATTCCCATACGCAACAGTGTCGGGTCGTCCTCTACTCGGCCTCTGCACGGGCTCTACGCTGAACCCGAGGACGGCTTGATGTGCGATGCTCACTGGACGACTTATGAGTAGTCCGTCGAATGTTGCAGATCGTACGTTACGATGCGCTCTGCATCGGCGAAGGAGCGCAACCCGACCGTGAATCCCAACAGCTCGGCGCTGGTCGCCCTGACGGCCATCCTCGCGGCCGCGTTCTTCGTCGGCTCGCTGCGCGTCTGGCCGAAGCTCGCCAAGCGCAGCGCGGACCACCTGGCCGGTCGAATAGGTCTGCTGCTCGCGACGCAGCTGTCGATGCTCGCCGCCTTCGCGGCGGTCGTGAACAAGCAGTTCGATTTCTACACGAACTGGGACGACCTGCTCGGCATCGTCGGCACCGCCGCCGCAGTGACCGGCACGACGGACACGGGGACCGCCGCGAGCGTCATCGGCCCGCAGATCACCGTGCACGGCTCCGGCGGCGCGGCCGTGGTCGGGGGGTCGGATCCCTCCCGGTACGGCGAGATCCAGTACGTCGTCATCCACGGGTTGCGCACTGGCCTGTCCGAGGGCGCGCAGGTCTACCTGCCGCCGGAGTACTTCCAGAAGTCGTACGCGAAGACCCAGTTCCCCGCGTCGATCGTGATCGCCGGTTATCCGGGAACGGCCGACGAACTGTCGTCCAAGCTCGGCTATCCCAAGCATCTGCTGACCGACATCCATGCGAAGCAGGCCGTTCCCATGGTGCTGATCATGGTTTCGCCGGAAGTCGTCGGCGGGCGGGACACCGAGTGCACGGACGTGCCGGGCGGGCCGCAGACCGAGACCTATCTGGCGCAGGACGTACCGACCGCGATCACCACCACGTACCGGGTCATGACGTGGGCCAAGGGCTGGGGGCTCACCGGCGTGTCCACCGGCGGCTACTGCGCGCTGAAGGTGGCGATGATGAACTCCGACCGGTTCGCCGCCGCCGCGGCCATCTCAGGCTACTTCGGCGCGTTGCAGGACCACACCACCGGAACTCTTTACGCGGGCAGCCAGGACGTGCGCAACGAGAACGACCTGCTGTGGCGGATCGAGCACCTGCCGTCCCCGCCGATCAGCGCCCTGCTGACCACGAGCAAGGACGGCGAGGAGAACTATCAGCCCACGATGCAGTTCGCGGCCCTGGCCAAGTCGCCGATGCTGGTGAACACCCTGATCGAGCCGCAGGGCGGGCACAACTTCGCCACCTGGAACCTGGAGATCGGTCCGAGCCTGGCCTGGCTGTCCACGCACCTGGCCACGCCCCGCCTCGCCGCCGCGCCGAACTAGCGGGGGCCGATGCTCGCCTTCCTGCTGGAACTGCGCCGCTGGTGGTTCGACGGCGAGTTCTATCCCTTCGCCGCGTTCATGCTGCTGGTGTGGACGGTGTGGGTCATCAGGGTCGTGCTCAAGCGCCAGTATCGGCCTTGGCTGCGCCCGTGGATCGGCACGACCTCCGTGATCATTCCGGTGGTCGACGAGCCGGAGGACCTGTTCCGCGACGTGCTCTCCCGGATCGTGGGCCAGGGCCCGAGCGAGGTCGTGGTCGTGATCAACGGTCGGCGCAACGAGACGCTTGAGAAGATCTGCGCCGACGTCGGGGTGCGCTGGGTGTGGACCGAGACGCCGGGCAAGCGCAACGCGCTGCGCATCGGCCTGGAGCAGACCCGCGGCGAGGTCGCTGTCCTGGTCGACTCCGACACGATCTGGACGCCCGGAACGCTTTCCGAGCTGGTCAAGCCCTTCCGGCATCCGCGCGTCGGCGGCGTGACCACCCGGCAGCGCATCCTCGATCCGGAGCGCTCGATCCTGACCCGGTGGGCGGACTGGCTGGAGAGCGTGCGCTGCGAGTACTCGATGCCTGCGATGAGCGTGCTCGGCACCGTCGGCTGCCTGCCGGGGCGCACCATCGCGTTCCGCCGCCAGATCCTGCTCGACTGCATGGACCGGTTCCTCAGCGAGAAGTTCCTCGGCGTCTTCCTTGAGGTCAGCGATGACCGGACGCTGACCAACTACACGCTGATGGCCGGGTACAAGACCGTGTATCAGTCCACGTCGCTGGTCTACACCGACGCACCCCTCCAACTCAAGAAACTGATCAAGCAGCAGTACCGGTGGGCGCGCGGCTCCCAGTACAACACGCTGCGGATGATGCCGTGGATGCTGCGCGAGGCCCGCTTCCTCGCCCTCTTCTACGGGCTGGACATCCTGGTGCCGTTCGTACTGCTCGGCACGCTGGCCTCCTGGGTGGCCGCGGCGGCGACACACCGCGTCCGCCCGCAGATCTACGGGCTGCTGCCGTTCTCCGGCGGCGGCCTGGGATCGCTGTTCTTCATCCTGGTGCTCGGCGGCAGCCTGTCGCTGCTGTCGCTCTCGACCCGCTTCGGCAGGCACTTCGCCCAGCGGCCCGGCGACATCCTGTTCCTGCCGCTCTTCATGGCGATCAACACGGTGATCCTGCTGCCGGTCCGGCTGCTCGGGTTCTTCCGCTGCGCCCACAACGCGGGCTGGGGCACCCGGGCCGACAGCTTCGCCGGCGAGAGCGCGCGCAACCCGCTGGTCGCCGTTCCCTACCTGCTCGGAACCATCATCCTGGCGCTGGCGGTGTACATCAGTGTTTAGATTTTCTGCGCGACGCGGCGACGCGCTCGGCTCCCACGCGCGTGGCGCCGAGTCGCGGGTGCGGATCTGGATGACCGTCAACATCTTCCTGCTGGCGTCTTTGACCATGCTGGTGATACACACCTCCGGGCGCATCGCGGCGGCCACCGCGTCGACCGCGGCGCAGGCACATGCTTCCGCAGGCGCGAACGCGTCGATCACGGGGCACACGGGCACCACGATCGCGACCAACATCCCGTCGAAGGCGCAGATCCTCGCGACGCAGGGCAAGTACTTCGGCGTCGCCGAACCGGGCATGCCGTGGTCGTCGAGCGCGGGCACCCAGCTGGCGCAGACCGCCGGGGTCCCGCCGGACATGGTCGAGTACTTCGTCAACTGGACGCAGGACTTCAGCGCGGTGCCGGTTCAGGATGCTTACGCGCAGGGCATGCTGCCGGTACTGACCTGGGAGCCCTCGCCGGGCGGCAACGCGCACACGACGCAGGTGAACTTCCCCGAGTACTCGCTGTCCACCATCATCAACGGCTCGCACGACGCGTACATCGTCAAGTTCGCCGACGCGGTCCGCGACGCGAAGTGGCCCGTGGCCATCCGCCTCGCCCACGAGATGAACGGCAACTGGTACCCCTGGTGCGAAGGAGTCAACGGCAACACGGCGGGCCAGTATGTCGAGGCCTGGCGGCACATCCACGACGTCTTCAGCCGCGAGCACGCCGACAACGTGATCTGGGTGTGGGCGCCGAACATCATCCGCAGCGCCAGTACGCCGATGGCGGAGCTCTACCCCGGCGACGCGTACGTGGACTGGATCGGCCTCTCCGCGTACGACGTGACCGAGCACACCGCTACACAGCTCATCGAGCCCACGCTCCGGCTGATCCGCGCATTCACCGCGAAGCCGCTGCTGATCACCGAGCTCGGCAGCCAGCCCAGCGCGTCCAAGGCCGCCTGGACCGCGGACTTCCTCAGTTGGCTGCCAAAGCAGAGCGACGTGATCGGCTTCATCTGGTTCGAATACACCCGGGCGCAGGGCGCGGGCACCGACTGGGGTTTCGACACGGACACCGAGACGCTCGCCTCGTTTCGCCTCGGCATCCAGCCGATCAAACTCGTCGTGCTGCCACTCGAATAGCGGCCGGTGCCACCGGCCCCACGGAACTCACGTGGAACGCAGTGGCCTGCCTCACTCCGAGAATCCCGAGCGGGAGCAGCGCCGCACACAACGCACCGACCGCCATTGCACGCCACACCGCACCACGCCTGCCTACATCACCGCAGACCGATGCGAGGAACCCGCCTGCGGCGACGGCCGCGAACGCCCCGCTGACGGCGCAGTGCGACATCGCGCCGTCCATCGAGTGCCAGCGCAGCTGGTTGAGCGGGGCGATCAGCCCACTGACGCACAACGTCGCGCGCACCGCGAGCTCGGTACGCGCGGCGCCTTGGCGCCACACCTGCCATGCCGCCACGGCGACGCTGAGCAACGCCACGGCCAGCACCATCCCAAGCCACTGTCCGGCGTATGTGACTATCGGCCCGTCGCCGGACCTGGACGCCGACCGGTCCAGCACAGTCGCGGCGATTCCGGTGTAGGCCGGCGCGCGGCCGACGAGGAGGGTGATCTCCACGAGGACCCCGGCCACCAGGGCGGCGCGCTGCGCGTTCCACGACCGCGAGTTCTTCCATGCGTCGTAACCCGGCCCGGCAAAGGCGATCAACGCGAAGATCACGGGATCCCACAACACCGTGATGTACGACGTCCAGTTGGCCGCGAGCATCAACAGCGGCGCGAGCCACACGGCGTTGCGCCCGTCGGCGTAGGCGAACCGCACCGCGAAGCAGGCCGACCACGCCAGCAGGCAGACCGCCGGAGTGTCGTAGGTTCCTGACACGCCAAGATGCGCCGCGGGGCCGAGCCCGGCGAACAAGCCGGCCGCGAGCGCGCCCGCGAGCGGTCCGTAGAGCCGCCGCGCCGTGCTGTAGACACCGACCATGGCAAGCAATGCGAACAGGAGATTGATGAACTGCACGGCGTGGGCCCTGCCGACCGCGTCGAGCGCCGCGACGAGAACCGGGTAGAGCACCGGGGCGCCCGGCAGCACGGTCTCGTACCGGGTGATGTGCCGGCCGTGCGACAGATACGCGATCTCTTCGTGCCCCGCCCGCACCATCGCGGCCTGATCGGCCGAGTTGGCTCCCACACCGAGACCGAGCCCTGCCACCCGCCACGCCAGCGCTGCCTGAAAGGCGGCGATCACGATCAGGACGAGAGTCTCGCGGATGATGAGCGAACGCATCGCCCCGCGGTCCTCGACCACCGGCTTGTACCGCGGCAGGATGATCGTGACGGCTTCGGCGCCGGGAGGCATCAAGCGCAGCGGCCCGGTCGCCCACAGGTCGTCGTTCAGATCCAGCGGGCCACCGCCGGAACGCCGCTCCTCATCCCCCTGCCCGTCGACGACTACCTGCTCGCCGACTCCCTGCTCCTCGCCGACCTCCCGCTCATCACCTTCCCGCCCATCAACGCCCTGCTCATCAATGTCCTGCTCATCGACACTCTGTTCATCGACATCGTGCCCGTCGACATCGTGCCCGTCGACGCTCTGCTCATCGACGCCCTGCTCATCGACATCGTGCTCGTCGACTTCCACCGCTGCGATGGACGGTCGCGGCTCCATCTCGCGGTCGCACCCCTTTTTGCAGTTATGCAGTAGAGAATCAGAGGCTCGGTCGCTACGTTGGCGCAGCGATCCCCGCCGAATTCTCGCATCACCGCTCTGCTTTAGCGCACGATTGCCGCAGTCACCGGTACTCGGGATTGGGGAAGTCGAACCGGGCCCCGGCGTCCCAACCGCTGCGCTGATTGCCGTGTGCGGGAATCCCGTCGGCGTCCTTGAGCATGCGGGCCAGGTGCAGCAGGTTCCAGGTCATGAAGGTGGTGTTGCGGTTGGTGAAGTCGTTCTGCGGTCCGCCGGAACCGGGGTCGAGATAGGACGGTCCGGGCCCGGCCTCGCCGATCCAGCCGGCGTCGGCCTGCGGAGGAATGGTGTAACCCAGATGCTGAAGGCTGTAGAGCACATTCATGGCGCAGTGCTTGACGCCGTCCTCGTTGCCGGTGATCAGGCAACCGCCGACCCGGCCGTAGTAGGCGTACTGCCCGGCGTCGTTGAGCAGATGTGAGCAGGCGTACAGGCGCTCAATGATCTTCTTCGTCACCGAGGAGTTGTCGCCGAGCCAGATGGGACCCGCGATCACCAGGATGTCGGCGGGCAGCACCTGCTCGCGATAGAGGGCCGGCCACTGGTCTGATGCCCAGCCGTGTTCGGTCATGTCCGGCCACACACCGGTGGCGATGTCGTGGTCGACGGCACGGATCACCTCGACCTGCACGCCCTGCTTCTCCATGATGGCGCGGCTGATGTCGATCAGGCCCTGAGTGTGCGAGAGCTCAGGGGAGCGCTTGAGCGTGCAGTTGATGAACAGCGCGCGCAGATCGTCGTATCTCACAGATGCTCCAACGGTGTCGGCCTGAAGGCAGGAGGCGGAGTGCTGAATCGGTGACGCTCGACATGATGGTCCGTCTCAGCGCGAACCTGTGGCCTTCACGGCTTACCGAGTTGTTACGACACTACTTGAAGAGAGCAGTTGCCAGGTACAAGACGACACCGAGTGCGGCGAAGCCGACCAGAATGATCAGGCAGGAGGTAAGCGACATCAGCAGGAAGTGGCCCAGGCGCACCAACGGATACCACTCGCCGTAAGGGCGCTCGAATGACGAGTCCGACTCGTACAGCTCATCCGACGCGTCCGATACGTCCGGCACGTTCCGGCCCCGGACCGAAGTGGCACGGACTGCGCGAGTGGTGCGGGCATGCGGGCTGGGCATCGGCGGCCTCCGAACTGGCGGTGCATATCGGTCTCGGTACCCGGTGTCTCGACGTGGCGGTCTTGCGCCGCCCGAGAAGTGCGTCATCGTGCGGTTGTGCGTGAGCGTGTGACGCCAGGCCGTCGGGCGGCGCGGGCGCGGTGCCGGATGCCGAGCAGGCTCAAAGGTGTCGTCACCAAAGTGAGCAGAAGGAACTGACCCGGCCCAAGGTCATCGGTGAGCGCACGAAGCAGGGCGACGGGCGCGCCGGCGGCAGCGATCCCGTAACCGAGCGCGGCGAAGACCTGCTCGCCAAGCGACTCTCCCGTCGACTCCTGCTGCACAGCCGACGACTCGACGTTCGACGACGTCACGCGCTCCATCCCCCAGCCCAGCGATGCCAACGGCGTTCTACAAGTCCGTAGAACTTCTACAATAGTGTAGATGATGAGTGACGGGGAAGATGCGAAGATGTATGGACTCTGACGATCGGTCGGCCGACGGCGCAGGCCACCACAAGAACAAGTCAACACATCTTGGCGTCATCTGCGGTCAGACTCCGGAAGATCCGCGTCCGCCACCTCACGTCGTGATCTCCGTAAGTCTCGCTTCGCATTCGTAGCACTCGTATCTGGCGTCTACCGGGGCCGTCGCCACATCGATTCGGCATGGACAGCGCACTCGGTCACCACGACACTGCGTCTCAGCGCCCTCACGCTCTCGGGCGGGGCGGACAGCTGCCGGGCAGCAAGCATGAACGGTCGCCTGTACGGCGACGATCATCTTCCCCTAGGCATGTACCGACGAGGTCAGCACGGCGCAAGGCTCAGCCTCGTGCAAGAAGAGCCACAGACCCACCCCAACCCAACCAGTGCTCAACGGCGACGAAGGAGGTACATGCGCGCTCACCCCGACGTCTATGTAGAACGCTCCTCACGGCTGCGCTGGCGAGTTGTGTGTGCTGTGCTGGGTCTCGGTCCAGCCGTTGCGATGTTCTTCAGCGTTCTGAGTGACCCGCGCAACGGCGACGGCGCCCGCTTCGGGTCGCTCGGTCCGGCCGTCATTGGCGCGGTCGGTGCGCTGATCGTGATCGGCGGCCCGGTCGCCGCTGCGTACTACTTCGCGTTCAGCGACACGGACGCCAACGGCGTGCGCTTCGCCGTCGACCGTGACGGGATCTACCTCGCCCGGGTGATGGGCGGACCGGTCCCATGGACACAGGTGGCCGAGGTCATCACGTTCGATTACTTCGATGGCAGAGGCGAGACCGCGGGGTGGACCTCGGCGGTGACCGTGCGGTTGATCGGCAACCCGCACCATGCCAATCCGGAC
>NZ_DASYZI010000239.1:0-4324 GCF_035946395.1 Actinocrinis sp. | reverse complement strand
GCCGGCGTATCTGGACACCTCGCCCGTCGCCGGTCACGACGTGATACCGCTCGGTTGAGCCGCGTCGGCCGATCGCCCGTCGCACCGGCGGGCGGCGGCTCGCACACGCGCCCGACCGGGATGCTCCGGGATCGGCCTGGTGTTCGCGGGGCAGGAGCGAGGGCCTGACAGGTACATGGGGTTCTTGTCCTTTTCCGGCTGCGGCGCCGCCCCACTCGTCCGTCATGGCCGTCCCCGGGCTCGATCCGGGGCTCGTCCCGGCCAGCCGCCCCGGACGATGCCCCCACGCGACCACCCGCCGCCACGGTGCATGGGGTGGTTCCCGCGTTTCGTGCGGTTCGAGCGAGAGAGCGGAACCGCAGATGCACGCCGATGCACACCGATGCCGCCTGCGGATGCGCGCCGCGTGCCCGCCGGCGCTGACAGGTACATGGGGTTCTTGCCGTTTTCCACGCCGGTCCCACGGTCCATGGGGGTTTGCCACGCCGCGGCGCGCACCGTCGGGCTGCCTCTGGCAGGCGGGCCTGACAGGTACATGGACTTCTCACCCTTCTGGCAAGGTGTTTTTTGTTGTGTGGCCGCCGTTGTGTTTGATGATCGCGCCGCGCTTGCTGCGGTCAAGGACGCTGCGCGCCGCGCGGTTGCGCGGTGGCCTTCGGCCCTCCTTGACGGCGGCTGCGCGCGGCGCGGCGTGTGGCACAGGCCGGGACGGAGAAGCGGCGCTGTGACCGAACCAAGAAGCGTGTCGGAAGGTGCGATCACGCGGCGACCTGAACCAGAGGGCTCGGTGTGTTGGCGCGCGCTCCGCGGTGGCTGGGATCGAACAGAACCTGACGTTGCAGCAGGGTGCAGGTGAGTGCCAGCAAGCGATCGCCGACGGTGCGCAACGCCCGGCCATGGGAATGCCCGCGCTGGCGCAGCGCCTGATAGCGCCCCTGGCTGAGCGGATCGCGCTGGGTTGCGACGCGGGCCCAGTGATACAGCGCATTGGCCAGCCGCTTGTTGCAGGCCAGCCGTCGCAGCACGATGCAGCTCTTGCCGCTGCGGCGGGTGACGGGGGCGGCGCCACACAGGGCACGCAAGGCGTGGTAGTCTCGTCGTTGCAGGGGCTGGTAGGCCTCGGCGAGCAGCGTGGCGAGGTTGATCCGGCCAATTCCCGGCAAGGAGCGCAGGATCGCCACGTCGCGCTGCTCGGAGGCCTGCCCCGGTGAGGTGTCCCCCGCTGGTGTCTCTGCTGGGCTGGCATGGGATGCGGCGAAGGCGTCGCACAGCGTATCGATCTGTGTGCGCACCTGCTTGAGCTGCTGTGTCACCAGGCGCAGCCGCGGCAGCAGGGAGCGGATGTGGCGTGTGGCGGCCTCGGCCACGCCTGGTGCCACCGGCAGGGCGGGTTCACGCAACACCTGGCGCACCTGCGCGACATCAAGCCGGCGGATGCGGTGCTGCTTGAGCAGATGTTCGATCGTCTGCTTGTGCAGCCTGGCGCCCTTGGCCGGTGTCGGCGCGGCCTGCCAGAGGTCCAGCAGCCAGGGATCGGCGACACCATCATCATCGGCCAGCGTCAGCATCTGCGGGTAATAGCGCCACAGCTGCTCGCGCAACTGGTTGGCCAGCTGGCCGCGCGTACGGGTCAGCTCCTCGGCCAGGCGGGAGGCGCCGCGCAGTTGCACCAGCAGCGGATGGCTGAGGCTGAGCGGGCGGAACGCATCCCTGTCGGTGCGCAGGCAGCGGCCGAGCGTGTCGGCATCGCGGGTGTCGTCCTTCGCCCCGGCCATGCTGTATCGGTCACGGAACTTGTCGAGCTGCTTGGGGTTGATGGCGAAGACCTGGATGCCGCGATCCAGCAGGGCGTCCACCACCGGGCCGTGCGAGGTCTCGATCGCCACGCCGATCTGTCCCGGCGCCGCCCGCGTGGTCCGCAGCAGCCAGTCGCATAGCTCACCATAGGCCCGCCCGGTGTGCGCCACGTCGCGCCGCTCGACCAGCGCGCCGGTGCGGTCGAACAGCGCGACACGATGGCTCTCGCTGCCCCAGTCCAGGCCAACAAACCACAGGATCTCCGAAAGGCTGTCAGTGTCGTCGGTCATGCTCCTTCTCCGTGCCTGTCTCAGGCCGCCGCGACCCCGGTCGTTCCCTATACTGGCGCTCGACGGCGCAACTTCTCACTGGACCATCGTCGCGGCCGGCCTGATGGAGCGCAGGTCCATGCAGGGCGCTCAAGGCGCAGGGTCCTCTGGCTGCTTCCATCAGGCGGCCCGGTCCAATCAGCTTAATGCCAATAGAACGCCACAAGGGTACAGGGGTCGTTCCCCCTTTCCGTGTGCGGCAACCAGGAAAGAGGGAACGCCGATACCGCGTGCTTGTGGCTGCCGCGTACCCTTCGGCGCTGACAGGTACATGGAGTCTTCCCCATTTCTGGCGCGGACCCGGCGTCACGTCCCCCATCCGCCTGTCGAGGGTCGTGTCCCCGTGTGTGGTGTAGGAGCTGTGGGTAAGTAGCCTGCCGTAGTGACCGCCGAGAGTCTGGCGGAGGCGGGCTACTTATCCACAGCGGTGGTCACCGTGGCTGTCCTGGGTAGGGTTGGGTTGTGACACACAACACTGACCTGAGGATGACCACGATGACCGATGACAAGATCGCCCTTCGCGCGCTTTTGGAGAAGGGTTCGGATGCGACATTCCTGCGTGAGATGATTGGCTTTGCGGCCGAGCGTCTGATGGCGCTGGAGACGGAACAGCTCTGCGGTGCCACTCCTGGCGAACGCACGCCTGAGCGGCGCAACCAGCGCAACGGCTACCGCGACCGCGACTGGGAGACGCGGGCCGGGACAGTGGAGCTGCGTATTCCGAAGCTGCGACACGGCAGCTATTTCCCGGCGTTCCTGGAACCACGGCGGATGTCGGAGAAGGCGCTGACCGCGGTGATCCAGGAGGCCTACATCCAGGGCATCTCGACCCGCTCGGTCGACAACCTGGTCAAGGCGCTCGGCATGGAGGGGATCGGCAAGAGCCAGGTGTCGCGCCTGTGCGGCGAGATCGACGAGCGGGTGCAGGCGTTCCTGGCGCGGCCGATCGAAGGCGAGTGGCCGTATGTGTGGCTCGATGCCACCTACATCAAAGTCCGGCGCGATCATCACATCGTCTCGGTCGCGGTGATTGTCGCCGTCGGCGTCAACACCGATGGCCGGCGTGAGGTTCTGGGCATGACCATCGGCCACAGCGAGGCCGAGCCGTTCTGGGTCGAGTTCTTGCGATCCCTCGCCAGGCGCGGCCTGCGCGGCGTCAGGCTGGTCATCTCGGACGCCCATGACGGGTTGAAGGCGGCGATCAGCAAGATCCTCTGTGCCAGCTGGCAGCGCTGCCGCGTGCACTTCATGCGCAACGCCATGGCACATGCCGGCAAGACGCAACGACGGATTGTCTCCGCCTGGGTCGGCACAGCCTTCGCGCAGAACGACGCAACAGCCGCCGCCAAGCAGTGGCGCCATGTCGCCGATGAGCTGCGGCCGCGGGTGCCGAAGCTCGCCGCCCTGCTGGACGAGGCCGAGGCGGATGTCCTGGCCTATATGGGCTTCCCCGCACCGCATCGGGCCAAGATCCACTCCACCAATCCCATCGAACGCCTCAACAGCGAGATCAAGCGGCGCAGCGACGTCGTCGGCATCTTCCCCAACGAAGACGCAGTGACACGCCTGATCGGGGCCGTGCTGCTGGAGCAGAATGATGAATGGGCCGTGCAACGGGCCCGATACATGAGCCTGGAAACCATCGCACCGTTGAGCGATGATCCCGCCGTCAGCCCGCCACTCCTGGCAGCCTGATCAAGGAGCCCAAGCCTGATCTCGGGCAGTCGCTCCTACACCACCACTGGGGACACGATCCGGTAACCTTTCCAGGTGAACATCAGGCGCCAGGACTGGGACACGCTCATGCGCCAAGATGAAAGCGCTCTGAACCGAATATCCGACCGTGTCATCGGATGCGCGTTCGCGGTCATGAACACGCTTGGGGTCGGATTTCTCGAAAAGGTCTACGAGAATGCCCTGGCGCACGAGCTGCGCAAGGCAGGTCTCAGCGTGGCACAGCAGTACGGGATCACGGTCCACTATGACGGTGTCATCGTCGGGGAATACACCGCCGATATGGTGGTCGAGAATGCGGTCGTCGTCGAACTGAAGGCGGTCAAGACGTTGGACAGTGTACACACAGCGCAATGCATCAATTACCTCAAGGCGAGTGGCCTTCGCCTGTGCCTGTTGCTCAATTTCGGCAAATCGCGCGTCGACGTTCATCGCGTGGCCAACGGCGTCTGACCATGGCACGA
>NZ_DASYZI010000238.1:0-5269 GCF_035946395.1 Actinocrinis sp. | reverse complement strand
CCAGCCAGTCCAGGGGTGAACTCATGGTCATCATCCGTTCCAGGCCAGCCCAAACGGGTACGCCTGGGATACTGGGCCAATGCCGTCCATGAACGATCTGGTACGTGCCCACACCACGCTCGACGCCCGAGACCTGGAGTGGCTGCACCTCATTGTCGCCGACTGGCAGATGCTCGCCGATCTGTCCTTCGCGGACCTGGTGCTGTGGGTGCCCACCGCGGACGAACTGCGCTACGTCGCGGTGGCGCAGATGCGGCCCAACACCGGGCCGACCTCGTATCCCGACGACCTGGTCGGCCACGTGGTGCCGCGCGGCCGAAGGCCGCTGCTCGACCAGGCACTGGACGTGGGCCGGATCATCCGCGAGGGCGACCCCGAGTGGCGCGAGGCGGTCCCGGTGCGGGTCGAGGCGATCCCGGTGCGCCGCGCCGACCGGGTCATCGCGGTGATCGGCCGCAACACCAACCTGCTCACCGCGCGCACGCCGAGCCGTCTCGAACTGACGTACCTTCAGACCGCGTCGGATCTCGCGCAGATGATCGCCACCGGCCGGTTCCCGCACCCGAACTCGCGCAGCCACCTCGACGCGATGCCGCGGGTCGGCGACGGGATGATCCGCCTGGACGCCGACGGCACGGTGACCTACGCCAGCCCCAACGCGGTGTCCGTCTTCCATCGCCTCGGCCACGGCGCGGACCTGGTCGGCTCGCACTTCGGCAAGGCCTGCGCGGAGTTGCTGGCCCCGCAGGCGGGCCCGATCGACGAGGCGCTGGCGTCCGCGGCGGACGGCCGCGCCCCGCGGGACACCGAGCTGGAGGCCGTCGACGGCGCGATGCGCCTGCGCATCATCCCGCTCGCCCCGCTCGGCCCGCGCGTCGGCGCGATGGTGCTGGTGCGCGACGTGACCGAGCTGCGGCGGCGCGACCGCGAGCTGGTGACCAAGGACGCGACGATCCGCGAGATCCACCACCGGGTCAAGAACAACCTACAGAACGTGGCCGCGCTGCTGCGGCTCCAGGCGCGCCGGCTGGACGAGCCGCGCGGCCGGGCGGCACTGCACGAGGCGGTGCGCCGGGTCGGCTCGATCGCGATCGTGCACGAGACGCTGTCGCAGACCCTCGACGAGCGGGTCGAGTTCGACGAGATCGCCGACCGGGTGCTGGCGATGGTGGTCGACTACTCGGCGGCCTCGGGCAGCGGCGCCTCCTCGCGGGGCGTGCAGTCCCGCCGGATCGGCTCGTTCGGGGTGCTGGCCGCCCAGGTCGCCACGCCGCTGGCGATGGTCCTGACCGAGCTGCTGCAGAACGCCTTCGAGCACGGCCTCGACGGCGCCGGCTCGACCCTTGAAGTCACCGCGACGCGCCGGGCCCGGCAGCTGACCATCCAGGTCAGCGACGACGGCCGTGGCCTGCCCCCCGGCTTCGATCCGCAGACGGCCGGGAATCTCGGCTTGCAGATCGTGCGGACCCTGGTCACCGGTGACCTGAACGGGACCTTCGACATGGTCCCGCGTGAGGGCGGCGGCACGGTGGTCACCCTCGACCTGAGCGTCGGGGAGTGATTCCCCGGCCGTGTCGGTAACTGGGTCGGTGACCGGGGTCTGGATGCAGGTACGCAGGTACAAGCACGCCAGAAGGCCGGCCGTTGTCTGGCCGGTCCCCTGGCGATGCTGGTCTTACGTGATCTACGCGGTGTTACGACTTACGCGGTGCTGCGTGTAGCGCTGTACGTGCGGTCCCGGTCCCGGTGCGGCTAGGCCATCCGGGAACGGGCGCGGGCGGCGCGGCGCTTGAGGGCGCGGCGCTCGTCTTCGCTCATGCCGCCCCAGACGCCCGCGTCCTGGCCGGACTCAAGCGCCCACTGGAGACATTGGTCAATGACATCGCAACGGCGGCAAACCGCCTTCGCATCTTCGATCTGCAGCAGTGCCGGCCCGGTGTTCCCGATCGGGAAGAACAGCTCCGGGTCCTCATCGCGACACGCGGCGCGGTGGCGCCAGTCCATCGGTTCTAACTCCTCGCCTGTGGTGCTACGGACGGGGTGGGATGCTCCCGCCCGAGCTAACGTCTTTGTGTGCTTGTGCAGTGGGTCACTGCGGTACTGCGGTCGCCGCGTCGAGCACGGCGTTGGTCGGTAGTCGTCCTGGCGCCGCCACCACACGTGCGCCGGACTCATACCTAATGCAGACGCGCGATGAAATGTTCCCGGTTCACCGAGTCTTGACCGACTCTTGTGAATGTGAACGCTTTCACGAGCGTCTCCGCTCGAACCGGCGGGTCGGCGGTGCCGACCACGGCCGGGACGTGCGGGGGGTTCTTGGGCCTTGGGCTGTTGCTGGTCTCGGAGCCGCTGACACCGTCCCGCTTGAGCGGAAGGTGCCGCCGCTCTCAGCTACGGGGCCGGCGCGGGGCCGGACACTCCTCGCTGAGCGATCACAGCCGTTTCAAGGCCGTGAACAAGCCTCGCAGGCCCCGGGCACCAGCACAAGGGTTTAGCGATGGATTTTTGGCATTCTCAGGTGTCTGCTGGATCACACCTTGTCTTCAAAGGCCGCCGTCGAAGGCGGTGGCAGTGAGTCCAAGGTCCCCGAAGAACCGCGACGAGCCGGGTCCGCGCCGTACCCGGCCGGGAGTACGGTGCGGGCGATCACCTCGCCGGGAACAAGTACATCACGCGAACACGCGCAGCGCAGCTGGAACACTACACAAAGTCACACGTTCGCGTGGTCCCAGGTAGTCGCCGTCCACCTCGAACGCGACCGGGCGTTGCGCCGAAAGAGTGAGTACCGGCAGGTCGTGCCGGATCAGCACGCCCGGCCCGTCGGCCAGCCGCCGCGAGTTCCCGATCAGCCGCCCGACGTTGAGCCCGACCGCGAACGGCGAGAAGTCCGCCAGCCCGAACAGGTCGAGGCCGGTCTCGAACCCCGCGTCGGGCGTCGCCAGGATCGGCCGGTTGCCGAGGTAGGTCCACGGCGCGGTGTTCGCCAGAGCCGCCATGAACAGCGGCTCCAGCTCGGTGCCGTCGGCCAGCGTGGCGGTGATAGGCGCGTTCTTGCGGTCGGTGCGCCGGAAGTACTCGCTCAGCGACAGCCGGATGTACAGTGCGCCGGACGCACGGCGGCCTGCCGCGCGTTGCCGTTCCACCTCGCAGGTGACGGCCGCGTCGAAGCCGTAGCCGGCCGTGAAGGTGAAGTACCGGGTCCCGTTCCCCTCGTCGGCGAGCGCGGCGCCTACGGACACGAGGCGCGTGCGCTGCTCGCGCAGGTAGCGCAGCAGGGCGCCGGTCGCCTCGACGGCGTCGTTGGGCAGACCGAGCGCACGGGCGAAGACGTTCGTCGAGCCGCCCGGGATGACCGCGAGACTGGGCACATGCGGGCCCGGCCCGTGCGTGAGCAGCCCGTTGACGACCTCGTTGACCGTTCCGTCGCCACCGAACACGATCACCACGTCGGCGCCGTCGTCCATCGCCGAGCGCGCCAGCTCGGCCGCATGGCCGCGCCGCTCGGTGCGCACGGCGCGAAGATCGAGCGCCGAGGAGAGCGCGCCCACCAGGACCTCGCTGGTGCGCTCGCTGGCCGTGGTCGCCTTCGGGTTCAGGACGAGCAGCCCGCGGTGCGCGCCGCTCGTGCACAAAGCCTTCCCCACCTGCCTGAGCTCGCCCTGCATCAGCGGCGCGGCGAGCCTGGCGGAGTGCTCGGCCGAACCGCCCCCTTCGTCGCCCTCGGCGGGCGTGGCCAACCGCTCGTGGGACATGCAGCAACAGTACCCAGGTGGGAGGCGCCTGCGCCGCTCGGGCTGCCGTTGGCCTGACGCATCAGGAAGCAGGCCCGGCTCACGGGAGCGCGATGGGCGAGTTGTACGCTGCGAAGCGTGAATAAGCAGCGTGCGGTTCAAACGGATCGCGCCGGATCGGTCAGCGCCCCCCTGACCCGCACCGAGGAGCCGCTGAAGCGGCCCGGCACGGTGACCGCCGCGGCCGCGCTGACCGGCATCGTCGCCGCGCTGCTGCTCGGCTACGGGATCTTCCTGGTGGTCGCCGGGCTGAGCGGGCAGCCGGTGCTGCGCGGCCGGGCCGAGGTGGCCGGGGTGATGTTCGCGGCCTTCGGCCTCGGCATCGGCGGGGTGACCCGCGGCCTGCTGCGGATCGAGCCCTGGGCCAGGACCCCTGCGCTGCTCACCCATCTGCTGGTGATCGCGGCGTCCTACTGGCAGCTCCAGGGCCACTACTACGGTGAGGCCGTGCCGGTCGGGCTGTTCGGGCTCGCCGGGGTCGTGCTGCTGTTCGTCCCGGCCTCGCACAAGGTGCTCAGCCGGGACGTGCGCTGATTCGTCAGTGCTCGGATCTGTTGTCCGGTTCGTGCTATTCGTCGACGAGCAGCTTGTCACGCAGCTGCGCCAGGGTGCGGGCGAGCAGCCGTGAGACATGCATCTGGGAAATGCCGATCTCGTCGGCGATCTGGGACTGCGTCATGTTGCCGAAGAAACGCAGCAGCAGGATCCGCTTCTCGCGGGCCGGCAGCTGCTCCAGCAGCGGTTTGAGCGATTCGCGGTACTCCACGCCCTCCAGGGCCTCGTCCTCGCTGCCGAGCGAGTCGGCCACGGCGGGCGACTCGTCGTCCCCGGACTCGGGCACGTCGAGGGACAGCGTCGAGTAGGCGTTGGCCGATTCGAGCCCTTCGAGCACTTCCTCCTCGGACAGCCCGAGGTGCGTGGCGAGCTCGCCCACGGTGGGGGAGCGGCCGTTGCGCTGGGACAGCTCGCTGGTGGCCGCGGTGAGCGAGAGGCGCAGCTCCTGGAGCCGGCGCGGAACGCGCACCGCCCAGCCCTTGTCCCGGAAGTGCCGCTTGATCTCGCCGATGATCGTCGGGGTGGCGTAGGTGGAGAACTCCACGCCGCGCTGCGGGTCGAACCGGTCCACCGACTTGATCAGGCCGATCGTGGCCACCTGGGTCAGGTCGTCGAGCGGCTCGCCGCGGTTGCGGAACCGCCGGGCCAGATGCTCGACCAGCGGCAGGTGCATGCGTACCAGCCGGTCGCGGATCTGGGCGCGGGCCGGGTCCTCGGGGGAGAGCTCGGCCATCCGGCGGAACAGCTCGCGGGCCTCCGCGTGCGCGGCGGCGTGCGCCGAACTGCGCGGCGTGGGCTGGTGGGGGCCGGCCTGGCGTGGCGCGCGCGGGGTATCGGGCTCGGGCACGCCGGCCCCGTCCGGCAGGCCGAACGGCGCGGTCTCGTCGTTCACCGGATCGATCTGCGCCGCGTTGAGCCCCTCG
>NZ_DASYZI010000237.1:0-6431 GCF_035946395.1 Actinocrinis sp. | reverse complement strand
CGCGAGCGACGGGGTGTCGAGGGCGCCCCACGGCATGTGCACCAGCACGACGCGCATCGCGATCACGCTCCAGATCGAGGGCCGGCCGGGACGCCGGGGAGCGATCCCGGCCGGCGGTGTACTCGGGTGTTGCGCAGTGCATGGTGTTTCACAGTGCATGGTGTTACACAGTGCTCTGGCACATAGCACTCTGATACACAGCGCTCTGGCCTTACGCCGTGCACTGGTCTTACACCGTGCTCTGGCCTTGACTTCATGCTCGGGTGCTACTCGGCGGGCTCCGGCTCGGCCGGCGCCGGGACCTGCACCGGCTTGGCGTCCGCGATGTCCGCGAGCTTGAAGGAGCTCTTGACGATCACCGCTCCGCGGTCCTGCTCCATCGTCGCGATCGGGTCGTGCTGAATGCTGCGACGCTTCATGCTGCACCTCCTTTCGGGCTTCCGACGGTGACCCCGGACGCGGACGCGCCCAGGAAACCGAGCGCGAGCGACATGATCCGGGACTGCTCGTCGAGGTGCGGCCCGGCGTGGCCGCCGGCGCGCCACACCGTCTGGTGCGGCACGGCGTGCCGACGCAGGGCCCCGATATACGACTCAAGCTGACCGGCCGGGCACCGTTCGTCGCCGGTGGCGCCGATAAGCAGCAGTGGCCCGCGTACGTGCGCCGCATAGGTGGCAGGGGACGCCGCCGCGTACCGATCAGGGAGCTGCTGCGGCGTTCCACCGAACATCGCGACATCGACCTCGCGCAACGCCGGTGTGGTCTCGGCGAAACAGCGTACGTAGTCACCGATCGGATAGACCGCGACGCCCGCGGACCACAGCTCCGGCTGCACTCCCATGGCCAGCAGCGCCAGATAGCCGCCCCAGGAGTACCCGAACACCGCCACTCGATCGCCCGCCACAAGTCCTTGATCGACCAGTTGCGCGCGCACCGCGGCCAAGTCCTCGATCTGGGCGAGACCGACACGTCGGCCGAACCCGTGCTGCCACGCGGGTCCGTAGCCCGTCGAGCCGCGGTAGTTGGTGCGCACGACGGCGTATCCCGCCTGGGACAACGCCTCGACGCGTGGATCCACGCCGTCGCGGTCGTGCGTGGCGGGTCCCCCGTGCACGAGGAATACGGCAGGCCACGGCGGATCGCCGGACGGGGATGTCAGGAAGCTGTGGATATCGCCGTAGTCCGCGGCCGTCCACACGTCACGGGTCGCAGACCGCTGCGATTGCCCGCCTTCGGCCGGGGCCCGCGCGATGTTCCCGTCGGGATCGATCACGAGCGGGACGGCCGCACTGCTGGCACTGCTCCATATGCAGTGGATGGAGCCGTCCGGCGCGCACGAGACGTCGTGCACGGTCCCTTCGGGAAGCGGCAGTTCCCTGCCTCCGGCGCCGCCGTCCACGCCGCCGTCCGCATCACGGTCCAAGTCGGCGATCAGCAGTCTGCTTCGCCCCGCAGACTCGTGCTGGATCAGCAGCCTTCGTCCGCCGGGATACCATCCGGCGGAAGCCGTGCTCGGAAAGGTGAGGTGGTCGCGGCAGCGCACCGGACCGCCGGGTGACCAGGTCGCGACCGTGAAGGCGGCGTCCCGCTCGACCATCAGCAGCAGTTGCGGCACAGCGCCTTCCATGCCCGCCGTACCGTCCGGGTCGAACTCCAGTGCCCAAAGACGCCGCTCACGGCTGCCGGCCAGAGTCGTGGTCGCGCCCGTACGCACGTCGCAGAGCACGACGGCGTCCGGCCCGTCCGGCGCGCCGGCGAGGGCCAGCACCGTTCCGTCCGGCGAGACGTCGGCCAGCCATCGATGGCCCTCGGCCGCGTGCACCTCCCGGCCGGTCCCGCCCGGAGAGCCGACGAAGCAGCGCGACCGATGCGCCGTGCCGACGCAGACCGCCGCGAGCGCACCCTCGCGGTCGAAGCCGACGCCCCGCGGCTTGCCGAGCGGCACGCCGAGCAGCCCCGGCCGCGGATCGCCGCCGTGGAAAGGAGAGCGGCGCCATTGCCCGTAGTCGGCGTCGCCGCCGTCGAACCACCAGATGTGCGAGCCGTCCGGCTCGATCTCGCTCAGGTGCACCCCGTGCGGCCGCCGGGTCACGACCCTGCGATGGCCGGAGCGCAGATCCCAGGCGACCGCCTGCGCCGCGCCGTCGATCAGCCGCGTCTCCACCGCGCGCCCGCCGCCCGCGGCCGCAGCCGCGAAACCCGGCGAGGACGAAGGCGTTCCCAACGCGGTATCCGGCAAGACGCGCAGCCCCCCAAAGCACGACTGGCGGCGGCCACGCCGGTCCGCGAGTGAATGAGGCCTTTACGTCGGCCGCTGTTCAGTTTGTAGCAATGCGTACCGTCTCAGGCAACGAACTCGGCGAGAAGAAGCCACTCCCGATGCCCCGTGTTGCCCGCTTTTCCGTTGTTTGGCACAATCGCCCGCCTCCGCGACGCCGCGCCGGCCGGGAAACAGCCTTCGATAGGGTGTCGCGGTGATGCGCCTCGACCTGCCGCCGGACTGGCCGTCCACCGAGGCCGGGGCGCTGGCCGAGCAGGACAGGCTCAGGCCGCTCGTCGTCACCACGGGCCGGCCGGCCAGGGTGGGACTGGTCGCAGGGCTCGATGTCACCTATGCCACGGACGGCGAGCGTCTCGCCGCCGCGGTCGTCGTGCTGGACGCGAACACTCTGGCGGAGGTCGAGCGGCAGATCGTGCTCGGCGAGGCGCGGTTCCCCTACCGGCCGGGGCTCCTGGCGTTCCGCGAGATCCCCGCGCTGGTCGAGGCGTTGCGGGCGCTGAAGACCGTCCCGGACGTGCTCGTCGCCGACGGCTACGGGATCGCTCACCCGCGACGCTTCGGCCTGGCCTGCCATATCGGCGTGTTGACCGGCCTGCCGACGATCGGCGTCGCCAAGACCGCCTTCGTCGGCGACTACGCCGAGCCGCCGAACGCCCGAGGCGCATACTCCGACCTCGTGCACGACGGTGACGTGGTCGGGCGTGTCCTGCGAACCCGGACCGGGGTCAAGCCCGTCTTCGTGTCCGTCGGTCACCGAATCGACCTGGAAGCCGCCTGCGACCTGGTGATCACGCTCTCGCCCCGCTACCGGCTCCCGGAGACGACCCGCGCGGCCGACCACCTCTCCCGGATGGCACTGGCTGCGGATTAGCTTACTGATACGTATCGGCGCAGGTGGTGCGGCCTACCATTCCTGATCAGCAAATGCACACGATTGCACCCATGGGGTTGCGTTTGTCTGGAGTTGCGCGATACTCCTCTGCGTCACCGCGAGTAAGAGCACGTTGATACCTGTCGGTAACCTACTCACGCAGAAGGTGGATCCCACCGTGTTCCGTATCAGCGCACCCACAGCCCCCGCCGCACTCTTCGCCGCCGCCCTCCTGCCGGCTCTGGCCGCCGCCGTAGCGGTCGCCGCGCCCGCGTCGGCCACCGCGATCGGGCCGAACCAGTACTTCACCGCGGACGTCAACGGTCACGTGACCGGTCCCGCGCCGGTCGAGATGGGCTGCTTCGGGCCGAGTACCGCGGGCCAGACCGGCAACCCGCTGCCCGGCCAGTACGTCGAGGTGCTGCCCCCGGCGACGAACTCGACCAGTCTCGGCTACACCGGCTCGCTCGGCACCGCGATCAGCGTCGACCTCGTCTACACGCAGGGCACGATCACCCGGGTTGTGCAGGTGGGCACGCTGACCGCGTACGGCACGCCGCTCGCCATCCCCACGTCCCTCGTCCTGCCCTGCTACGGCACGGGGACGGCAGTGTTCGACCCCACACCCACCAGCCCGACGGCGAAGGCAGCCGACCTGTCCGTCGACTTCATCGGCCAGCCGTAGCCACTCGACGGCCACTAGCCGCCCGGTAGTCATCGCAGCCACCCGGCGTGTCCTTCAGGTGCGCCACTCCCGCGATCGTGACGCACCTGAAGATCACGCCGGCCGTGAAGCCCCGGCGGCCGACTTGCCCGGATGGAACTTTCGAAACGTTCACGACCAGCGGCGCAATCAGGCGGGAACCGCCGCGCCGCACCAGGGCGCACAGGCGAGCCCACGTGCCCGTTCGACCGCGTTCGACGGCTCCTCGCGAACTCAACGTGTGTGTAACTTTCACCGTCCGCCGCGGCTGCGCCGCCGCCCCTTGGACGCCTGCGCGGCCATGCAAACAAGGAAAGCCGCTGCTGGAAGTCCAACTCCCGGCCGCCGGCCGGATCCCGTGCCGCCGAGGGCCGGAGGCCGTGCGTGATCGGCCGTTTACGCCGGCCGCCGCCGCCGCTAGTTTTCCGCCGCGCCGGGAATCGCGGGCAGGCCGGCGCATCGAGGACTCCCGCGCCACGCGCCGGCCGACGCTGCCGGGAAAGGATCGCACGGGATGCGAATGCCAGACTTCGGCGACCGCGGCAGGCACGCGGCGCGCCACACCGACGCCGTGAACAGGCGCCGCGGGGTCGCCGCGATCGGCGCGGCCACCGCCGCGGTGACGCTCGCGGCCGTGACACAGCTGAGCGGGGTCGCGTCGGCCGGCAGCATCGCGGCCAGCACGCAGTTCTACGTCTACCCGAGTTCCTCGGTGATGAAGTGGGACGCGGCGAATCCCGGCGACTCACGCGAGCCGGCCATCGCCGCGCAGATCGCCGCGCAGCCGCAGGGCATCTGGTTCTCCAACTACAGTCCCTCCACCGTCCAGTCCGACGCATCCACCATCACCACCGCTGCCGCCGCGGCGGGCAAGACGCCGGTGCTGGTGATGTACAACATCCCCAACCGGGACTGCGGCGGCGCCTCGGCGGGCGGCGCGCCCGACACGACCAGCTACAAGACCTATATCCAGAGCTTCGCCAACGGCCTGGGCGCGCACCCGGTGATCGTGATCCTGGAGCCGGACTCCCTCGCGCTGCAAACCTGCCTGTCCGCGGCGCAGGCCTCCGACCGCGACGCCGCGCTGGCCTTCGCGGGGCAGGCGATCCACACCGCCGACCCGTCCGCCAAGGTCTACATGGACGCCGGGCACTCGAACTGGAACTCCGCGTCCGCGCAGGCCGCGGCCCTGAACGCGGCCAGCGTCAAGACCAGCGCCGACGGGATCTTCTCCAACGTCTCGAACTTCATGGCGACCTCCGACGAGGTCAACTACGACAAGCAGGTGCTCTCGGCGCTCGGCAACCCGTCGAATCTGCACATCGTGGTGGACACCAGCCGCAACGGCAACGGCCCCGCGTCCGGCGACCCGTGGTGCGACCCGAGCGGCCGCGCGCTCGGCCAGACCCCGACGGCCAACACCGGCGATTCGCAGGTCGACGCTTACCTGTGGGTCAAGCCGCCGGGTGAGTCCGACGGCTGCGCCGACGCGGCAGGCACCTTCGACCCCGCGCTCGCCTACGCGCTGATCACCAACGGGCCGTCGCACAGCGCGTCCCCGACCCCGTCCGCGTCGGCCTCGCCGTCGCCCAGCGCGTCGCCGTCCAAGTCGCCGTCGAGTTCGCCGAGCGCCTCGGCTTCACCGTCCGCCTCGCCGTCACACAGCCCGTCGAGCTCGCCGTCCGCGTCAGCGAGTTCGGGTGGCTGCCACGTGACGTACGCCGTCCAGAGCGAGTGGGCAGGCGGCTTCACGGCGGCCGTGACGATCACCAGCGCCAAGGCAGTGAACGGCTGGACCGTGACGTACCACTACGGCGGCGACCAGAAGGTCACCAGCGCATGGGGCGCCACAGCCTCACAGAGCGGCGCGAACGTGACGCTGACGAACGTATCCTACGACGCGTCGATCGCCGCAGGCGCAACGCTGACCGGAGTGGGCATGCAGGGCACGTGGACGTCCAGCGACGCGGCCCCGAGCAGCTTCACGCTGAACGGCGTCGCGTGCAACTAATAGGTACATATACAGGTACATATAACTGATAGACGAACGCGCACGTGGGCAGTCGCGCCCGGCCTGATACTCCGGTCGGCCGCGACTGCCCACGCTGCTTCGGCCGGCCACGGTCATCACACGCAACCGAGCCGTCCGTTATGCAGCAGGCGCTCCTGCTCGGTCTCGTCGACGAGGCCCGCGTCCACCTCGCCCCGGTCCTGCTGGGCGGCGGCTCGTCCTTGTTCGGCAGTCTGGATTGCGCGATCGGCCTCGAACACGCTTCGACGTCGGCGGCCCCGGCCGCGACGAACATCGACCTCCGGGTCATTCGGTGAGCAGGCGGGGATTTGACTCGCCTGCATCGCACGCTGGCGCCGTTCAGGTCAGTTCGTGCAGACGGCACCACTGCGCGACGTTTTCCGGCCGCTCCCCGATCGCCTCATGCCAGTGCGGTTCAGCGGTGATCGCCTCCGCGACCGTGGCGTACGGCGGGAAGAAACGGATGAGTCCGGTGAGGCGCAGCAGTCGTACTATCCGCTCCTGATCACTGGCCAGGGCGAGCGATCCGTCGTGTGCACGCAGC